>CAKZJB010000129.1 GCA_936940865.1 uncultured Asticcacaulis sp.
GCGCTCCGCCTACTGGGGCAAGATCCTGGCCTCGGCGCTCAACAAGCCGCTGATCTATCGCTCGGGCGCCGACCTCGGCCCGTCCTACGGCGCCGCCCGCCTGGCGCGGCTGTCGATCGGTGACGGCGATATCGACAGCGTCTGCACGGCGCCGCCGATCACCGGCGTCGTCGAGCCCGACCGCGCCCTGTCCGACCAGTTGGCCGCCAAGCGTCCCGCCTTCAAGGCTCTTTACCAGAGCCTGAAACCCCTTTTCGAAACAAACCTATAAAAAGTTGAGGAAGACCATGTCCACCTATTTCGACAGCATCCCGCGCATCGCCTGCGAAGGCCCGGCCTCCAGCAACCCCCTCGCCTTCAAGTATTACGACGCCAACAAGGTCGTGCTGGGCAAGACGATGGCTGAGCACCTGCGCATCGCCGTCTGCTACTGGCATACCTTTGCCTGGCCGGGGAACGACATCTTCGGCGCCGGCACCTTCGACCGCCCGTGGAAGCCCGGCACGCCGATGACGCAAGCCATGGCGGAAGACCGCGCCGAAAACGCCTTTGCCTTCTTCGAGCGCCTGGGCGTGCCCTTCTATTGCTTCCACGACGTCGACGCCATGGCCGACGCCCTGACGCCCTCGGCCTACAAGGCGAACCTTGCCCGCATCGCCGACGTGCTCCAAGCCCATCAGGAACGTACGGGTGTGAAGCTGCTGTGGGGCACGGCCAACCTGTTCTCGCACCCGCGCTACATGGCCGGCGGCGCCACAAACCCCGATCCGGACGTGGTCGCCTGGGCGTCGCTGCAGGTCCGCGAAATGCTGGAAACGACGCACAGGCTGGGCGGTTCCAACTACGTCCTGTGGGGCGGCCGCGAAGGCTACGACACCATCCTCAACACCAACCTGAAGCAGGAACTTGACCAGCTCGGCCGCTTCCTCACCATGGTCGTCGAGCACAAGCACAAGATCGGCTTTAACGGCACCATCCTGATCGAGCCCAAGCCGCACGAGCCCACCAAGCACCAGTACGACCGCGACACGGCCACCGTCTTCGGCTTCCTCAAAAACTACGGGCTGGAAAACGAGGTCAAGGTCAATATCGAAGCCAACCACGCGACGCTTGCCGGCAACAGCTTCGAGCACGAAATCGCCACCGCCGTCGCGCTGGGCATCATGGGCTCGATCGACATCAACCGCGGCGATGCGCAGAACGGCTGGGACACCGACCAGTTCCCCAACAACGTCATGGAGATCACCCAGGCGATCTACGAACTGCTGAAGGGCGGCGGGTTCACCACCGGCGGCTTCAACTTCGATTCGAAGGTCCGCCGCCAGTCTATCGACGCCGAGGACCTGTTCTATGCCCATATCGGCGGCATGGACGTGCTGGCGCGCGGCCTGTTGGGCGCCGCCAAACTGATCGAAGACGGCCAGCTGCAGGGCTTCGTCGACCAGCGCTACGCCGGCTGGAAGTCGGGCATGGGCGAAAAGATGCTTTCGGGCAAGGCCTCGCTGGCCGACATGGCCGACTATGCCGTCAATAACGACGTCATGCCGGTGCGCAAGTCGGGCCGCCAGGAATACCTGGAAAACCTGGTGACCAACGCATGCTGATCTTCGCCGACACGGCCGAGATCGAGGCGCTCAGGGAGATGGCTTCCCTGGGCGTGCTCGACGGCGTCACGACAAACCCGACCCTGATCGCCAGAAGCGGCCGCAACTTCGTCGAGGTCATAGGCGAAATCTGCGCGCTGTGCGAAGGCCCGGTCAGCGCCGAGGTCGTGGCGCTCGACTCCGAGACCATGATCACGGAAGGCCGCAAGCTGGCCAGGATCGCCGGCAATGTCGTCGTCAAGGTGCCGCTGACCCAGGAAGGGCTGAAGGCCACCAAGGTTCTGAGCGCCGACGGCATCGCGACCAATGTGACGCTGTGCTTTTCGGTCAACCAGGCCATGCTGGCGGCCAAGGCCGGCGCGACCTACGTCTCGCCCTTTGTCGGCCGGCTGGATGATTACGGTGCGGACGGCATCGACCTGATCGCGCGCATCCGCACCGTCTACGACCTCTACGATTTCGATACTCGGATCCTGGCCGCCAGCATCCGCAACCCGGCCCACGTCGAGCAGGCGCTGCTGGCCGGCGCCGACTGCGGCACCATGCCGCCCGCCGTGATCAGGGCGCTCTATGAGCACCCGCTGACCGCGAAGGGTTTGAACGACTTCATGACCGATTGGAAAAAGACCGGCCAGTCGATCCTGTAACCCCATCCGCCTCCTCCAGGACGGATCAACTGAAAAGGCGGACCATTCCATCCCGGTCCGCCTCTTTTTTTGCCCCTATACCCACGGTCATAAAGAATGACCGTGGGTATGAAATGCATTCTCATGGAAAGGCTTTCTTGGGGTTCCGGCCGATGTCTGGACGGAGGTCAGACCTCCGTCTTTTCCTTGTATATTTCGCCCAAAGTGCGGGCATTTTCGTGAATCGCGACCTGAAGCTCCGCCGTGTCGATCACCTCGCCGCATTCCTGGCACTGTGTAATCGGTTGCACGGCGTGTTCAGCATGAATGAACTCGAAGCCCGGCGTTTCACCGGCGTAGACGTACTGACGTCCCCAATCCATCATGTTGAGCAGGGTCGGTTTTAGGTCACGGCCCTTGTCCGTCAGAACATATTCGTATCGTTTCGGCCGCTCGCAATAAAGCCTGGGCTCGAACACGCCATGCGCGACAAGGTGCTTGAGCCGCGCGGCAAGAACGTTGCGCGCAAGACCAAGCCGCTCCTGCCATTGTTCGAAGCGGGCAATTCCCATGAATGCGTCCCGGATAATCAGCAAGGTCCAGGGTTCGCCAATAATATTCAGGCTGCCCGCGATGGCGCAGCTCTGCTTGCTGTAATCAGCTGATCGTCCCAAAGTCTACTCGTACTTTCTTGTTGGCGCCCCACCCCGGCAAGCGCAATGATGCGGTAAACCCTACATTAGTCATGCAGAGCAAAATCGCTAGTACTAATTGCAGAAAATTTCTCCGCTACAATGAGTATTCAAAAACTACTCATTGCAGAACCTTACGATATCTACCTTTATCGCCATTGCGAATAGTCACGCAGTAGATGATGAATACACAAAAACTACGGCACATTTGCGCTCAGGGTACGGCGTTTTATAGCGCGTACCGCAAAGGTTTAAGAGGGATTTATCCCGAATAACGTTGGTTTTCAATAAAAAGACGCTGATTCGTCCTCGGCGCACGGGCGCATCCGCTTCGAAGGAACGAAGGAAGCGCTGTCCTGACGCTTCGCTCCTTGAGGACAAGACGGCGGCGGGCAAGGTACGAAAAGATGGCGCCCTTGCCATCGGCGACCGAGTCAAAGCCAATCGCCGTTGGTATACGTTTTTGTTTTGCCGCGATGTTTATACCAAAAAACACTTACGCTTTTTGGCGCATCGCTCCAGCAACTTATTGATTCCAGCGTCGTTCTCGATTTCGCAGTTCGTCTCGGAGCGCGATATCAAAACCGTACGAACTTCGAAGTTACGACACTAGCGGTTGGCGGCATAGACCTCGGCCATGGTGTCGGCTAGTCCCGCCCACGGCGCGACCGCGTCAGGCTTGATGAAGTCCTGGTCGAAACGACCGCCTTGCCAGTGCATGAGAACGGTCACGCCATCGCCAAGGTCAAGCGCCAGGCTGTCGCTGGTGGTCACGATCGCCGCCTCCCCGCAATCGGTGGCGTAGCTGCCGCAATCCGTGGCGTAGCGCCCCGCGGGAACGATGCGCGGCGCCGTCGTCCCGGCATGAGAATCATAGCTCGATACGCGAATATCGTGCTCGCCGGCGGCGGTATTCAGGCGGACATGGACGGCGATGCGCCCCGTGGCCGGTTCATCGACAAGATAAAGCGTGTCGCGGCGGCCATCGCCGTCGAAGTCACCCGCGCGGGCCTGGATGTCGACGGCGCCCGAATGGACGCTATACGGCATCGGCGAAGCATACGCCGTCCCGGCCACGGCCAAAAGACCCGCCATAAGCGCCACACCTTGCACCCTATGCCTGAAAACACCCACCGTCGAATTCCCTGTTCATGGGCCGCCTGTGCGAAAAGAACACAGCCATTATGCCCTTGCCCGCTTGTCTCGCAGGTTCGATGCCAGCATTGGCATAAACAGGGTTAAAAGGGAATAATATTTTGTTAACCATAAACAGGGCTGACGGTATTGGGATTTTCGCGACCCCGATACCGTACAATCCGCCTACGGATTAATTTATGGATTGATTTTCAGGGCCGCGATCACGGCATTCTGCGGCGTCTTCGTCGCATTGCCCTGGCCATCGAGCGCATCCCACTGGCTCTTGGCGACGAAGACGAAGACGTCTCCATCCATGATGCCCTGGGTCGGCTGCCCCATCTGCGTGTCGGACCGCAGCACGACGTCCACAGACTTTACTTCCGACCAGTCGTCCGACATGTGCAGGCGCAGGACCTTGTCGGGATTGAAGCCGGTCTGGATCGCGACAAGATCGTTGCCGTAACGCGTCATGAAGGAAATGCCGAGCAGCGAGGCCTCGGCCGGCGGCATGATATGCTTCATCTCGCCCGTAGCCAGGTCGACGCGGTAAAGCCCGGAAATATAGTCGGCGACCATCAGGGCCTTGCCGTCCTGGCGCTCGGCCATGGCGTCCGGCGTATCCATGTAGCCTTCGGGGATAAGGGTCTGCAACGCGCCCTGATAGGTATTGAGGCGCAGGATTTCGCCGTGTTCACTGTCGGCGACGTACAGGTCTTCGGCGCCCAGCAGGAGATGGCCGAACTTGCGCGATTTCGACGGGTCCGTGATGGTCTGGACGACCTGGCCGTTCGCCGGATCGATGACGACGATCTTCGAAGGGATCGCGGTCTTGGGATCGAACTTCAGTGTCTGCGGGCTGGCGGCGGTCGTCGCCCACAGCTTGCCGTCGTGCAGGCCCAGGCCGTAAGCGGCCACGCCCGGCCGGAAATGGATAAGGTCGCGCGCGCCCTGGGTCGACAGTACCGTCACGGTACCGGTACGCACGCCGCTGACGAAGAACTGGGTCGTTTCGGGCGCGTAGGCCAGGCCCTCGGTAATGGCGAAATCGGGAGAGCTCGACACCACGCGCACCTCGCCGGTTTCCGAGCGGTTCTGGCGGTTGCGCGCCTCCAGCGCGTCATCCCAGAACTGGCGGAAGTCGGCATATTTCTTGAGGTCGAGCACATAGCCGCGGTGCACATATTCGCTCAGGAAGGCGCGGGCGTCCTTAAGCTTACCCTGCTTCTGCGCGACCTGAACCTTGAGCAGCAGGATAGACGGCGAATCGGGGATGATTTCACCCGCCTTCATGAAGTTGGCCATGGCGGCGTTGGAATCGTTGTGATCCATCGCCTTCATGCCGGCGTCGCGATAGTCGCGGAATTTACCGAGATCCGAAGCCGCGTCGACGGTCTGCGCCCCCGCCTGCCCTGCCGCCAGCGCGCCGGTCATCAGCAGGGTCACGAAAATTCGCTTCATAATATACTCCGAGAACGCCCCGCCCCGCTTTAGCCCAAGCCCGTCCGCCATGCCAGAGCATGATGACGGGATAAAGGCGCGGACGCTCAGACGTTCTTCACCAGCCGGATCGGCACGGCCGTCGTGTTCTTGACCGAACGCATGATGATGCGGCTTTCGACACCCGATACCAGGTCCGACGCCAGGAGCTTGTCGCGCAGGAAGTCGTCATAGGCATGCATGTCGCGCGTCATCACGCGCAGCATGTAGTCTTCGTGCCCGGTCACGGTGACGCAACTCACGACCTCGGGCCACTCGTCCAGCCGCGCTTCGAACGCCTCGAGATTGGCGCGCGACGGCAGGCTGAGCTTGACCGCGGCATAGACCTCGAACCCCAGGCCCAGCTTGTCGGGATCCAGCACCGTCACGCGCTTGCGGATGACGCCCAGGTCTTCCAGACGCTTCACCCGGCGCCAGCATGGCGACGGGGACAATCCGACCTTTTCGGCAAGGTCGGCCACGGACAGAGACGCGTCCTCCTGAATCAGGTCGAGAATACGCGCATCGAGTTCATCGATCAGATCAGACAAAATTATACCCTCAACCCAAGACTCACACTCATTCTGATGCAGTATGGACAGGATTTCGCGAAAATTTCTACCTCTATATGGCTTTGACACAACGCTGCCTTGCCATACTGAAATATTTTTGCCGGATTTGTTGCCCAAAGACGATTTAAAGGGCATCCAAGACCGTTGCCATTCCGAGAAAGCCGCAGAGCGTGCGCGTACTGAACATAATGCTGGCCGAGGGACTGGGCGGCGTCGAAACCATGGCGCTGCGCTATCACGAGGCCATGAGGGCGGCCGGCTGCGAGGTCATGAGCCTGGGGCCCGAACGCGGTATGCTGGGTCAGGCCCTGGTAACACGTCCGGTCGAGTTCCGGCCGATGAGCGCCCATATCAACCACGACCCCTTTGCCGCGCTGACGCTCCGCGGCGTGGCGCAACATTTCCGCCCAGATCTGGTGCTGACCCATGGCAACCGCGCCACCGGCATCGCCCTGTTGTCGCTGTCGGGGACGGCATCGCGCACGGTCCAGGTCGTGCACAATTTCCGGCATAAGCCCCAGGTCGCCCGCCTGCGCGCTGTCATAGCCGTCAGTGCACCGGTCGCCGACAGCGTCCGCCGAGCCCATCCGGACATCCCTGTCTTCACGGTCAACAATTTCGCGGCTCTCGACCCCCATCCGGTAAAGGCGGCCCCAAAGGGCACGCCCCTCCTCGGTACACTCGGCCGGCTGCACGTCAACAAGGGGCTCGACGTCGTGCTCGACGCCGTCGCCCTGCTCGTAGGCGAAGGCGTCCCCCTGCACCTGCGGCTTGGCGGCGACGGACCGTTGCGCGGCGCGCTGGAGGCGCAGATCGCCGAACTGGGCCTGCAACGCCATGTCACCTTCTGCGGCTGGATCGGCCGCACAGGCGAATACCTGAAAGAGCTCGACCTGTTCCTGTGCCCCTCGCGCGTCGAGCCTTTCGGCCTGGTCGTCATCGAAAGCATGGCCGCCGGCGCCCCCGTCATCGCGACTGACATCGACGGGCCACGTCAGATCCTGAAAGGCGGCGAGCTGGGCTATCTGTGCGCGCGCGAAGACGCCCGCGCCATGGCCGACACCATCCGCTCCGCCCTGTCCGACTGGCCCGGAACCTTGGAGAAGGCGAGGATCGCGCACGATTACGCCCTGTCGCACTTTACGCTGGAAGCGGGCGAGCGGCGCCTGATGGCGGCGCTGCGGCAGATTGCTGAAATCAAGGCTTGATCAGCCGGACGGGATTGGCTATAGCGCCTGCCTCCGACGGACGCGACGCGTCAGACCGGCAAGGTTGGGTAGCTCAGATGGTTAGAGCGGCGGATTCATAACCCGCAGGTCGGCGGTTCGATCCCGCCCCCAACCACCACCAGGTCATTCCGGGCCCTGACAGATTCCAGACATAGTCCGGTGAAGGCGCCGGGTTCGGATTGCGGCAATGCGCGCGCCGCCAGCCTTTCCTCAAAGACAGCTTCCGCGTGTTCCGCCCCACGCCCCGCGACATCCAGTCGCGGCCCGGTTGCGTCGAGATCGGCACCGCAACACAACCCTGATTATATCTCCTTGCGGAACAACACCTTAGCCATATTCGAGAAATGTCTTATGACCTAAGGAAAGAGAGAATTGTAACAACCATGCAACAACCATCGCAAACGTTTGCATAATTAGCATTTCATTAGCCATTTTTTACAATCTTCAGTAGCGGGCAGAAGCCTATGGCTGTCAAAAATGCAACCATCACATCCAGAAACGGTGCTGTAAAATGCAGAGTATCAACACCAATATCGGGGCAATGATCGCCCTGCAAAACCTCAACGCCACCTCGTCCGAACTGATGACAACCCAGAACCACATTTCCACGGGTTTGAAGGTCGCCAGCGCCAAGGACGACGGCGCCGGCTACGCCATCGCCCAAACCCAGCGCGCCACCGTCATATCCCTCGACGCCGTCAAGGATTCGTTGTCGCGCAGCACGTCCGTGGTCGATGTCGCCATGTCGGCGGGATCTTCGGTCTCCGACATGCTGATGCAGTTGAAGGAAAAGGCCCTGGCGGCGTCGGACACCTCGCTCGACACCACGTCACGCAATGCGCTCAATGCCGACTTCACCTCGATCCGCGACCAGGTCACCA
Source organism: uncultured Asticcacaulis sp. (assembly GCA_936940865.1). Classification (GTDB taxonomy): domain Bacteria; phylum Pseudomonadota; class Alphaproteobacteria; order Caulobacterales; family Caulobacteraceae; genus Asticcacaulis. The sequence continues at coordinate 8,218 of CAKZJB010000129.1, forward strand.
AGACGCTGACGAATGCCACCTTCAACGGCATCAACCTGGTCGATGGCTCAAATTCACAGATCACGGCCCTGGCGAATGCCGACGGCTCGGGCAAGATCACGGTTGCCGGCCAGGACCTCAGTCTTGGCGGCTCCATCGTGACCTTGTCGGCCGCTGCCGGCTTCACCACCGCGACGTCCGCCGCGGCGCTTCTGACCACGATCGATACCTCGATCAGCAATGTATCGTCGTCGCTGGCCAGCCTGGGGACGTCATCCAAGGCGCTCGCCAATCACGAAACCTTCGTCGGCAAGCTCCAGGACTCGATCACATCCGGCATCGGCAATATTGTCGACGCCGACATGGCCAAGGAAAGCGCCAAGCTCCAGGCCCTGCAAACCAAGCAGGCGCTCGGGGTCCAGGCCCTGTCGATCGCCAACCAGTCGACCAGTACCGTTATTGCCTTGTTTCGTTGATCCGTACGCGACGGAAACAGGCGCGGTATCTTCGCAAATCCTTTGAGGACGGGAAAGGGCGGGCGCAGGTTCGCCCTTTCTTGCGGCCCTTTCCGATGAACGGTACATGAACGCCGCCGTTCAAAAGCCGTTCAGGCGTCGGCTGCGATAGTCACCTTATGACACGCGGTCGCATCCGGCCGCTCCGTGAGAGGGATTTTCGTCATGGCTACGCGTACCGACACCATCTTCCATCCGACCACCGACAGCTTCGGCACCCTGACCGTGCGCACCCGCGCCGTCTCGGTTCGCCGCGTCAGTCCGGCCGTGGTCGCGGCGGGGTTTCTTTTGAGCCTGGCACTGGCCCTGACCACGCTTTACCAGGCCGACCGCATGGTGTTCGCTCAGCCCCATGTCGCCCACAGCGAAATCTTCGCGGTCGACCTGGACTGATACCGACTGCGATTGACACTGACTGGGTCGCCGCCGGCAAGGGCGACCGTCCACCGCCGCCAATGCGACGTTTGATCTGAAAAAACCCACGCCAACGGTCGTTCTTCATGGCCGTTGGTATGTTACCTTCGCAATGCTATCCTCACGCGCCCCATACGCGCGAGGATGGACAGATGTTTTCACGTGACATCACCCTGGCTACCGTCAGGATCAACGACCTCCGGCCCACCCAGATGACCGTCGGCTTCCGGGAGGTGAAGGCCAAGCGCGACCACTGGCGTTCGCTCGAGGGCGACAGGGACGAAGCCTTTATCGGATCGCACATGATTCCGGTCGTCATCGGTCCCGGCGACCACGCCTATGTCGTCGATCATCATCACCTGGCGATGGCGCTGCTGCAGGAGGGCGTCGACGGCATCCTTACCTCGACGCTCGCCGACCTGTCGGGCCTGAGCAAGCCGTCCTTCTGGACCTATATGGACAATCGCGGCTGGTGCCACCCCTATGACGAAAGCGGCGTTCGCCGGGGTTTCGACGATATCCCCAAGGCTATCGGCGGCTTGAAGGACGACCCCTACCGTTCATTGGCGGGCGCCTTGCGGCACAGGGGCGCCTTCGCCAAGGACCTTACGCCGTTTTCCGAGTTTCTCTGGGCGGACTTCTATCGCGGACGCATCGCAGCCAAACATCTGGAGCATGCGTTCGGCGCCGCGCTCGATGACGCCTTCGCCATGGCAAAGACAAAGGACGCCTCATACCTGCCCGGCTGGTGCGGGGCCGACTGAATAAAAGTCTCCCTGCCCCCAAAGGCGAAATGGGGACAGGGAGGGACCGCCTCACCGGGCCTTGGCCAGGTTGTTGGCGAAGTTGTTGTCGTTCATCGACACGTTGGCCGACCCGAAGTCGGTCGTATCGAGCGCCGTGCGCGCCGCGTCGGTCATGTTGGTCCAGCCGATCAGCGGCTGGGTGCCGCCGACCGTCGTTGTGTCGCCGAGCGTGTGGTCGGTGATGCCGTCGGTGAAATAGCGGACCTTGGGATGCGTGCCGTTCATCGGCGGCGTCGTCAGCTTTTCATAGCCCGAATGCTGTGAATAGGAGACCTGGATGACGGTCGCCGAGATCGAGCAACTCGACAGCCACACGACGGCGTTTTCCCAGTCGTGGCGGTGACCGGCGATCACCTGGTCCTTTGGGAAATACCAGGCGTACATAATGGCGCACAGGCCGTTATAGGTGCCGACGCGCGAATAGACCTGACCGACGCTGCTGGAGCAGCCGCCGTTGCGCGACCCGGTCGGCGCCAGGCCGCCCGAGGTATTGCCATACTTGTCGACCGCCGGGAACGGCACGCAGCCGTCCTCGACCTTCAGAGTCGGCTTGAATTGCAGCTCCAGCGCTGAAGCGCTTTCGGCGAAGCCCACGACCTGGTCGTGGTTGATGACTCCGGCGTTGGACTGGCCAGCCACGGCAGTCGACAGGCCGAGCGCCATCAGGGCCGGCAGTGCACGCATTTTCATAAACATCGTAGGTTCCTTTGCAGTCTTGAGGGATTAAAGACGCTCCGGGCGGGCGATGGGGAGGGTAGGCTTGCCTGATCCGGACGCCGCAGGCATACGGTCGTCACATGACGGTTTTGCCGATGTTTTGTGTCACTTATAGTAATTCTTTTTTCCACACCGACCATAAAACGATTATTCGATTCCATTTTTTATGAAAATAGAAATAATTTTACATAATAAAATCAATAGAATAATATTTATTTTCGAACCCCCGTCCCCTTTCCCGATTAAAATGGCTCTTTAACGTCGGACACTCCGTTTTCCGGGGGCGCCGAAGATATAAATACAAAATCGATATCATAAATAAAAATGTCACAATAAAAATGTATGCAACTTCACTTTTGCCCACAATTACTTAAAGGAGCAAAAACATGAAGAGCCATTTTTATTTAACATCCGCGCTTGTGTCCTGCTGCATACTTTCAGCAGGCGCTGTATCAATGCCGGCTTCCGCGCAATCGCAACCTGCCGCGGCAGCCGACAGCGACACTGTCGTGGTCACTGGCTTCCGCAAGTCGGTCGCCAAGGCCACCGACCTCAAGCGTCATGCCGACAGCTTCCAAGACAGCATCCTGGCCGAGGATATCGCCAAGTTCCCCGATACCAACATCGCCGAGTCGCTGCAGCGCGTCCCGGGCGTCGCCATCTCGCGTGACGGCGGGGAAGGCCGCCAGGTCTCGATCCACGGCATGAGCGCCGACTGGACGCAGGTGCGCCTGAACGGCATGGAAGCGCTGGCGACGACGACCAGCATCGACAGCCGCGGCGGCGTCAACCGCGGCCGCGCCTTCGATTTCAACATCTTCGCCTCGGAACTGTTCAACCGCGTCGACGTGGTCAAGTCGACCTCGGCCTCGGTCGAAGAAGGCGGCGTTGCCGGCACGGTCGACCTGCATACCCCACATCCCTTCGACTACAAGACCGTGACCTTGGCCGTGTCGGCACAGGCCGCCACCACCAGCCACACCAGTAAGGCCGATCCGCGCCTGGCCATGCTGTTCGCCGACAGGACGGCCGACGGCCGCTTCGGCTTCCTGCTGTCTGCCGCCTATTCGAAGAGCAATATCGTCGAAGACGGCTATTCCGACGTGCGCTGGGCGCAGGGCGGCTGGAACACGGCGCTGGCCAGTTCCAGCATCGATCCGGCGATCGTCGCGCGCCTGAACACCACGGGCAAGGACGCGCTCTTCTATCCCCGCTACGACCGCTACGACATCTTCGCATACCACAAGGAACGCACCGGCCTGACGGCATCGTTCCAGTACAAGGTCAGCGATAACCTTGAACTGGGCCTGGACCTGATGGCCGGCCGCCTGCGCAACAATCGCGAGGAATACCACCTCGACGCCGCCGCCTTCTCGTCGTCCTCGTCGACCAAGGTCATGACGATCAACAGCCTGAAGGTCGCGGGCAACGACATCGTCGCGCTGTCGGGTAC
>CAKZJB010000130.1 GCA_936940865.1 uncultured Asticcacaulis sp.
GGAACTACTTCAAAGCCACACAATGCGTTGCAAACTAATCGCCCGATGCTCTAGCCGAAGGCAGCCGCGTCGGAATATCCGCCGACGATATCCGCCCGGAATATTGGAAACATTGGGTTGGGTCCCACGTGGCCTTCTACCGGCAAACGCAGGACGGTATTTACGTCGCCCGCGTGCTGCATCAGAATATGGACGTGAATTCACGCCTCAATCCTTGATAGCTGTATCCTCAAACAGGGTCTGCGGCCGGTCATCGGACGCTGTCACCGCCATCTCGACATCGCACAAGCTCAGGCCTTTGACATGACGCGTCCATAGGCCCCAGGCGGGCGTCCGGCCGAACATGCTGGGTTCGGGATAGGCGTCGTCGAGGTCGCTGATCTGACGCGCGGCATCGGCCTCGGTGCCGCCGCCATTGTAGCTAAGGCGTATGTTCTCCAGCGTGACGTCCTCGATCGGATGGCCCTTCATTCCCATGATCAGCGCACAATAGTCGCCGAGGATACCCTCGGCCGAAACGTCGCTGATGTGCACGCGGCGCAATGCCCCCGGCGTCGCCCCTTCGGGCGCGCGCAACCGCGCCCCCAGGCGCAGAAAAATCGGCGCTGTCGTGATCTCGCGCATGGTCAGGTTGCTGACCGTGACGTCCTCGATAATCCCGCCGTCGACGGTTTCGATCGCCAGGCCGCGCGAGCGTTCGAAGGTGCAGTTCTCGATGCGGATGCGGCGGAAATCGCCGCTCGATTCGGTGCCGAGCTTGATGCGGCCCGTCACGCGGTCGCGGTCGGGCGAGAATTCCTGGGTGCGCCCCCGCGTGCCGTCGTAAAGCGTGCCGAGATCGAAGCCGGATACGTGGCAATCGCTGATCAGCACGTCCTCGGTCGGCCGTTTCTGTCCCAGCGAATAGCCGGCCTTGAGCACGATAGCGTCGTCGTTGGGCGTATTGACGTGGCAGCCCCTCACCGTCACGCGCCGGCAGTTGTCGATGTCGAGCCCATCGCGGTTGGTGTCGACGAACAGGTCCTCGATCGTCAGGCCGTCGACGCCGGTGGCCAGCAAGGCAAAATGCCCTCCGTTCAGGATGGTGAAATCGCGAAGGACGATATTTTTCGATTCACGAAAAGCCAGCGTCTTGTTGCCGAGGCCCGCCATTTCCGACATTTCGGGCGACAGGATGGCCATCTCCTCAGGCGACATGCCCTGCATGCTGAGGGGAAATTCGCCGGCTTGCCCCTTCCAGCGCGAGCCCGGGCCTTCGCGTGTCAGGCCGCGCCCGTCGATCAGCCCCGGGCCCGAGATCGAAACGTCCTCGACGCCGATGCCGTAGATCAGGCTGTTGCACCAATGGCTGTGCCCGAAGTCCTGATAGAGGTCCCACGGATTGGGCTCCGCCGGGTCGTATCGACCGCCGTGGCGCGCCGGATCGGCGGCTTCGAGCGTGCAGCCTTCGGCCAGATAGAGATGGACGCCGCTCTTCAGCGGGATCGAAAAGCTCAAATAATGGCCGGCGGGAAAGACGACGCTGTCGCCGGGGCCGGCTGCCGCGACCGCCGCGCGGATCGCCGCCGTGTCGACGGCGGCTGCGTCACCCCTGGCGCCGAAATCACGGATATCGTAGCTGGCCATCAGGCCAGGATGTCCGAAGTGACCTCGCGGATCGATTTGACGCCGGTCAGCACCATCGAGGTCCGCATGTCCTTTTCCAGCAGGGCCAGCAGGTTCCGGACGCCGCGCTCGCCTTCCGCCGCCAAAGCATAGACGAAGGCCCTCCCGATCAGCACGCCGTCGGCGCCGAGCGCCAGCATGCGCATGACGTCAAGGCCGGTGCGGATACCGCCGTCGGCGAAGATGGTCATCTTGTCTTTCACCGCCTCGGCGATCCTTGGCAAGGCGCGCGCCGACGACAGGGCGCCGTCGAGCTGGCGGCCGCCATGGTTCGATACGACGATGCCATCGGCGCCGAAGACCTGGGCATCACGGGCGTCGTCGGCGTCGAGAATGCCCTTAATGACCATCGGCCCCTGCCATTCGTCGCGGATCCACTGCAGGTCCTGCCACGAAATTCCAGGATCGAAATTGGCGCCCAGCCAGCCGATATAGTCCTTCAGGCCGGTCGTGCTGCCGCGATAGGCCGAGATATTGCCGAGATCGTGCGGCGTGCCGTTCACGCCCACGTCCCATGCCCAGGCGGGATGGGTCACGGCCTGCCAGATGCGGCGCAATTCGGCATTGGGCCCGCTCATGCCCGAATGCGGGTCGCGGTAGCGCGAACCGGGCACGGGCATGTCGACGGTAAAGACCAGCGTCGCCGCGCCCAGCGCCTTGGCGCGCTGCAGGACATCGCGCATGAAGCCACGGTCCTTCAGCACATAGAGCTGGAACCAGATCGGCTTGGGGCTTTGCGACGCAACCTCTTTCAGCGAACAGACGCTGACGGTCGACTGGATGAAGGGGATGTTGCGGCCGGCGGCGGCCTTCGCCGCCTGGACCTCGCCGCGGCGGGCGTACATACCCGTCAGGCCGACGGGCGCCAGGCAGATCGGCAGGTCGTGCTCGACGCCGAAGAACGAGGTCTTGAGGTCCAGCGTCTCGGACCCCTTGAGCACGCGCTGTTTCAGCGCCACCGTCTGCAGGTCTTCGACATTGGCGCGCAGCGTCGTTTCGGCCCCCGAACCGCCGTCGAGATAGTGGAACAGAAACGGCGGCAGCTTGCGGCGCGCCGCTTCGCGGTAGTCGGTGGGGGCGGAGATGATCATTCGTTCGGCACGGTTTTAAGCGGAAACGTTGGCGCAGGATGAAGCCGTATTATGCCCCTTCCGTCTCCCCTTCGCCAAGGCCTCGGGGAGCCACCTTCCCCGTAAGCGGGGAAGGAAGGGAGTTTAATTACGCGCCTTCAGCGTTACTGAAGGTTGACGAACAGGCCGCCGTCGGTCAGCACCGAGGCGCCGGTGACATAGCCCGAAAGGTCCGACGCCAGGAAGACGACGACCTTGGCGATGTCTTCCGGACGGCCGAGGCGGCCTAGCGGGATTCGCTTTTCCATGTACGCGCGTTTCTCCGGATCGGCCAGATCATCCTTGTTGATATCGGTCGCGACCGTGCCCGGCATGACCGAGTTGGCGCGGATGCCGTGGCGGCCCAGCGGAATGGCGATCGACTGCATCAGCGAGTGCACGCCGGCCTTGGTGGGCGTGTAATGGGTCTGCATCTCGCCGCCGACCAGGGCCGAGATCGACGACACGGCGACGATCGAGCCGCCCTTCCCTTGTCTGACCATCTGGTTGGCCGCCGCCTGGCACATATAATAGGCGCCGGTCAGGTTGACGTTCATCGTGCGCAGCAAAACGTCCTGCGGCATGTCGAGGAAACTGTGGAACGGACAGATGCCGGCGTTCGACACGAAGGTGTCGACCCCGCCCAGGCGCTCGACCGCGGTCTGGATGAAGGCCGGCGCGGACGCCGGATCGGCGACGTCGCCGTTGAACAGGACAGCCTTGCGCCCCAGCGCCTCGACCTCGGCCACGACCGATGCGGCGGCGTCATCGTCATTATAGACGTTGAGCGCGACGTCGGCGCCATGGCGGGCGCATTCGATCGCGGTGGCGCGGCCGATCCCGCGCGAGGCGCCGGTGATCAAGACCCGTTGTCCCTGCAACAGCATATGTTCTTCCTTTTTCGCTTCCGGCCTTTCAGGGCCTTGTATTACTCGCCCAGCCGAATTCCGACGAAATGGCGCCGGCTGTACCGATGACCTGGTCGATCAGCAGCTTCATGCGGGCATCGTCCATATACTGGGCGGCGCCCGACACGCTGATCGAGCCGATAATGTTTGCGCCGGCGTCGCGGATGGGCGCGGCGACGCAGCGGATGCGGTCTTCGTTTTCTTCGAGGTCGAAGGCGTAGCCGGACTTTTGATACTGGTGCATACGCTCCAGCCATTCGGCTTCCCCGACGCGATAGCCAGGAAAGGCGCGGGTTTCGTCCTCGTAGATCTGGCGCAGCGATTGTTCGCTGTCGTCAAGCAGCAGCGCCTTGCCGATGCCGGTCGAGCGCAGGGGCTGGCGCTCGCCGATGCGCGAGCTGATCTCGATACGGCGCGAGCCCTGGACCTTGTCGAGATATAGGGCACGATCGGCGTCGCGGATACCGAGATGGACGGTATCGCCCGTCTGCTGCGACAGCTGGACGAGGTAGTCGTGCGCCACGCGGGGAAGGTTCATCTGGCGCGACGCCAGGTGACCGAGCTCAAGCAGCTTCGGCCCGAGACTATAGCCGACGCGCGGGGTAAAGTTGAGAAAGCGCAGCTCGACAAGGTTGGTCGCCAGCCGGTGGGTCGTCGACCGCGTCAGACCCAGCGCCTCCGAAAGGTCGGGCAGCTTGCGCGGGCCATGGGCGACGGCGGTCAGGACTTCGAGGCCGCGCACAAGGGTTTGCGCGCCCGCCATGCGGACCGTCCCCTCCTCCGCGCTGCCTTCGCCTGCATTTTCCATTGACGTCGAATTTTTCATTCTCTAGAACCCATATCTAAATTGTGGGACGAACGCAAGCGTCGATCCCGCCCCTTCTCATCCCAGGAAGCGGACTTACGAGTCCCAATTTGTGAGACTATGGCGAAATATCCAAAAATCAAACAGGTGCGTGCGTCGGTCATCAAGGGCGGCGAAGGCGGCGGCGGCGCCGACTATCACGACCAGGGCGAAGGTCACTGGATCGACAACCACATCGCCACCTCGATGGGCCGTTATCCTGAGTACCGCCAGAGCCGGAAATCCTTCGGAATCAACGTACTCGGCACCCTGGTCGTCGAAATCGAGGCCGAGGACGGCACGGTCGGCTTCGCCGTGACGACGGGCGGCGAGCCGGCCGCCTATCTTGTGGAAAAGCATTTCGCCCGCTTCCTGGAAGGCCGCGATCCGTTCGAGTACGAGACCATCTGGGACCAGATGTACTTCGCCTCGCAATACTACGGCCGCAAGGGCCTGGTGGTGAACACGATCTCAGGGATCGACCTGGCGCTGTGGGACCTGATGGGCCGCCTGCGCGGCGAGCCGGTCTATCATATGCTGGGCGGCAATGTGCGCGACGAGCTGCAATTCTATGCCACGGGCGCCCGCCCGGATCTCGCCAGGCAGATGGGCTTTATCGGCGGCAAGATGCCGCTGCTGCACGGCCCCGTCGAAGGCGACGAAGGCCTGAAGACAAATGTCGAGATGATCGCCGACATGCGCGCGAAGTGCGGCGACGACTTCTGGCTGATGTACGACTGCTGGATGGCGCTCGACGTCAACTACGCCACCAAGCTGGCGCACAAGTGTCACGAGTACGGCCTCAAGTGGATCGAGGAAGCGATCTCGCCCGACGACTACTGGGGCTATCAGCAACTGAAAAAGAACGTGCCCGCCGGCATGCTGGTGACGACGGGTGAGCACGAAGCCACGCGCTGGGGCTTCCGCATGCTGATGGAGATGGACTGCTGCGATATCATCCAGCCCGATGTCGGCTGGTGCGGCGGCGTCACCGAGCTGCTGAAGATTTCGGCCATGGCCGACGCGCGCGGCATCATGGTCGTGCCGCACGGCAGTAGCGTCTATTCGTACCACTTCGTCATCACGCGCCACAACTCGCCCTTCGCCGAGTTCCTGATGATGGCGCCCAAGGCCGACCACGTCGCGCCGATGTTCCACCCGCAACTGCTGGGTGAGCCGGTGCCGGAAAACGGCCGCCTCAATGTCAACAAACTGGACAAGCCCGGCTTCGGCGTGGAATTGAACCCCGCCGTCAAACTGCTGCGGCCTTACTCCCACTAAGGATTCTCCCCATGAAATTCTGCCGCTTTGGCCCGAAGGGCCAGGAAAAGCCCGGTGTCGTCGATGCTGACGGCAAGATCCGCGACCTGTCGGGCGTCGTCTCCGACCTGACGCCCGACACGGTGCGCCTGTCGCAGCTGAAAAAGCTGACGGCGCTCGACATAGCCAGCCTGCCCATCGTCGAAGGCCAGCCGCGCTACGGCGTGCCGGTGAACGGCATCGGCAAGATCATCGCCGTTGGCCTGAACTATGCCGACCACGCCTGCCGGTCCCGCCCGAGCCGATCTTCTTCACCAAGGCGATCACGGCGCTGACCGGCCCGAACGACAACGTCATGAAGCCGCGCGACGCCACCAAGATGGACTGGGAAGTCGAGCTGGGCCTGATCATCGGCAAGACCTGCCGCTATGTCGAAGAGTCCGAAGCGCTAAACCACGTCGCCGGCTACGTCCTGGTCAACGACGTGTCGGAACGCGCCTTCCAGAAGGAACGCGGCACGCAGTGGGTCAAGGGCAAGGGCTGCGACACCTTCTGTCCGACCGGCCCGTGGCTGGTCACACCCGATGAAGTCGGCGACGTGCACAACCTCGACATGTTCCTGGATGTGAACGGCCAGCGCATGCAGACCGGCAATACGAAGACCCTGATCTTCAACGTCGCCAAGTGCATCAGCTACATCAGCCAGTTCATCACGCTGCAGCCCGGCGACCTGGTCATCACCGGCACGCCTCCCGGCGTCGGCGAAGGCAAGAAGCCCAACCCCATCTATCTGAACGCCGGCGACACCATGCACCTGGGCGTTTCCAAACTCGGTGAGCAGCGCCAGACCGTGGTGGCGTTCACCCTCGAAGGCCAGGAGATTATCGAGTGACCACCTACCCAGGACGTTTTGACGGCCGCGCGGCCATTGTGACCGGCGGCGCTTCGGGTCTCGGAAAGGCTGCCGCGGCACGCATCGTCGCCGAAGGCGGCAAGGTCGTGCTGTGGGACCTCAATGCCGAGGCTCTGGAAACGGCGAAGGCCGAGACCGGCGCCTCCGGCGTCGTCGCCCTCGACGTGTCGAACCTCGACGCCGTCCGCGCCGCCGCCGCGCAGTCGAAGGACATCCTGGGTCGGATCGATATCCTGATCAACTCGGCCGGCATCACCGGCGCCACCGTGCCGGTGTGGGAATTCCCCGTCGATTCGTGGCTCAAGGTCATGGAGATCAACCTCAACGGCACCTTCTATACGTGCCGTGAGGTCATTCCCTTCATGCTGGAAAACGGCTACGGCCGCATCGTCAACGTGGCTTCCGTCGCCGGCAAGGAAGGCAATCCCAATGCCTCGGCCTATTCGGCGTCGAAGGCCGGCGTGATCGGCTTCACCAAGAGCCTCGGCAAGGAACTGGCGACCAGGGGCGTGATCGTCAACGCGCTGACGCCCGCGACGTTCGAGTCGCCCATCCTGGCGCAACTGCCGCCGTCTCAGGTCGAATACATGAAGGGCAAGATCCCCATGGGCCGTCTCGGCATCGTCGATGAATCGGCGGCCATGGTGTGCTTCATGACGTCGGAAGAGTGCTCGTTCACCACGGCTTCGACGTTTGACACTTCGGGTGGCCGCACGACCTTCTAAATCAATAAGCCTGCAAATAATGCCACAGGCAAACCCCGGCGGATCGCTCCGCCGGGGTTTTCTTATGCGCTTGCCGAAAATATTGCAGCGCAAAGTTCTTAAAAGCAATTTAGATTCATTCGAAATTAAATCCGCGATGGTATGTGAGGACAGGTTTCCGCGTTCCCCTGAAGTCATTCCTCCCCATGACAGCCGCCGAGGTCGATTATGCGTTTCAACATCTTTAAGTACATACTCCCCGTTCTTGCCCTCGGCGTCATCGCCACCAGCGCCTTCGCCGACTGCGAAGAAGGGCAGGAGGACATGGTCGGCAAAGCCGTTGCCGCAGCAGCTTCGGCGAAGGTCGCCACGCTTATTCCGGGCGCCGGCAAGCAGATGATCAGCCTGGAAACCTGCGACGTCGGCACCGGCGGTTTCACGACCACGTTCAAGTTCAATGTCATCGGCGCCGACGGCCTCTACTGGGTCCAGGGCAAGGCAAAAGTCGTCAGCAAGAACGTTACAGATTTAACGATTTCCCAGGTCAGCCCGAACCTCGCCTCGGCCGCATCCGCCAAGGGCGTCAAGCTAGCGTCGAACTAACTGATTCCCACGGAGCAATCCGCCGGAAATAGACGTTCGAGCGTGTATTGCTTGATGCTCTTGCCCTCCAATGCCGCCAACGCCTTGAGACTTTGGTACTGGTGGTCGGTAATGTCGATCGTCAAACGGCTCATAAGCGATTTCCACAAATGTGGGGATTTTTATAGCAGAAAGCCAGACCAGTTCCCCGGTCCGGCTTTTTCAACGCCCGTTGCGGTCTATCTTATCCGCCCAGCCAGTTGCCGTAGCCGATCACCACGGTCGACAGGATCAGCAGGGTCAGGCCGGTCATGACGAGAACGATGGTCTTCGTCTTGGCGCCCTTCCATTCCTTGAGCGCGAAGCCCCACAGCGACGAGAAGATGATGATCGACGCCATGTGCAGGGTCCACGACGAGAAGCCGTACTTGCCCATCTGGCTTTCGCCCATCTGGTAGAAGAAGAATTGCAGGTACCAGGTGACGCCGGCCAGCACGCACAGGACGAAGTTCAACAGGCCGTTGGGCTTCTTTTCGCCGGCCGGCACCGGCGCCGCCATCTGAGCCAGACTCTTGTTCTTGACGATCAGATAGCCGCACCACAGGATGTTGGTCGTGGCCCCGCCCAGCAGCACGACGCACAGGGTGGCAAGGCCCCCGAACAGGGGATCGACACCCGATTTCACCACCGTCTCGGTGATCGGATCGCCGGCCGCCAGGCCATAGGCGAAGCAGCTCGACATGATCCCGCAGAAGACGGCGACGAGAATCCCTTTCTTGAGGTCGAATTCCTTCAGCGTCTCGCGGCGCTTGTCTTCGGGCAGGTCATTGTTCTTGCTGTGGCCGGCATAGCCGATCACGCAGATGCCGGCGAGACAGATCAACAGACCCAGCATGACGATCTGGCCGTGCGTCGTCGGCAGGACTTCAGTGAAGAAGGTGCCCTTGAAGATCGGCGGCACGATGGTGCCGAAGAAGGCGCACAGCGAAAGCGCGATCGCCGTACCCAGCCCCAGGCCGAGATAGCGCATGGTCAGGCCGTAGGTCAGGCCGCCCAGGCCCCACAGGAGACCGAAGATGACGCACCACTTCAACGTCTCGGGCGAGGCGCCGTGCAGGATGTCTAACAGGCGCGGCACCTTGACAAGTGCGAAGACCCAGGGCGCGACAATCCAGCTGAAGACGCCGCCAATCAACCAGTAGATCTCCCACGGCCAGCGCTTGACGCCGCGGTAAGGCACGTAAAAGCTGCCTGAGGCAAAGCCCCCCAGCCAGTGAAAGACAACGCCTAGGAGCGGATTGGGGTTCATGGTTCAGATCCTGTAGATGCGTTCGGCGTTGCCCGCGAACATGGCTTCGCGCTCATCGGGACTGAAGGCGCGCGTTATCTCGTCATAGGCCTGCATGGCGTGGCCAAAGCTGTTGAACAGCTTGTCCGTAGGAAAGTCGCTGGCGAACAGGCTGCGATCGGCGCCAAAACGGTCGATCGTTTCCAAGACAAACGGCCGCATCATTTCCGCCGTCCATGGGCGCATAATAAATCCCAGCCCCGAAATCTTGACCGCGACATTGGGCAGGCTCGACAGCAATCGCATACCGTCCTTCCAGCGCGCGATCCCCTCGCCGTCCTGGTCGACCGGCATGCCCATGTGGTTGATGATCACCGGAATATTCTCGTGCCGGCGGGCCAGCTGGTAGGCCTGCGTCATCTGGTTGGGATAGATCTGCAGGTCGAAGGACAGGTTGTATTTGCCAAGCAGCGCATAGCCGCGCGCAAACGCATCGTCGTCGAGCAGGTTCTTCGGCGTATAGGTTCGGCGGGGATCGGGGTGCCAGTTTATGATGTGGCGGATGCCGCGCACGGCGGGACTTTCCACATGGGCCGCCAGCAGCTTTTCCACATCGGGGTCGTTGAGGGCCGCAAAGGCCACGATGGCGTTGGGCAGGCCTTGCGTATCACAGAGGTCCTGCAACCAGCGCGTTTCGGCCAGGGCGTCACCGGGATGGGCGCCGGCATCGATATGCACACCTTTTTCCACAGGATAGTCCGCCGAATCGGCGCGGTAATCCACAGGGAGATAGGTCGAGGCAATAGGCTCGACGCTGCCGTTCGGACCATCGTCGGAAAAGGGCGGTGTCAGCCACGGATAGCGCAGGTGGTTAAGGTCCCACAGGTGGATATGGGCGTCGACAAACCGCGCAATCGTCATGGTATGGCCCTGCATCGGCGCCTTGGCGGCGCATTTCCTACTTATTGGGCACGCACCATATTATGTGGGATGCGAGAGTCAACCCGAAACGGTCAACGCCGATACGCCTGTCGCCTCGGCCCGCGCGGTAAAGCGCTTCTGCGGCGTGCAGGCAAAGGTCGTGGACGTGATGGTGTCGACAGACATCCATTCGCCAACCATGGTCTCCGTCGTCAGGGTCAGGCGGACATAGCCGTTATAGCTGTCGTCGGCCGCGATGACTTCCGGGTTCTGTTCGGCCAGGGTCTTCGCCAGTTGCAGGTCCGGCAGCCAGGCATCAAGGAATTTGGTGGGGCTGGTAACCGAGGTCACGCCCAGCTCGACGGCGACGCGCTTGCCGGCATTGTCATGCAACTCGTTGGCCCAGGCCGTATGGCTGTCGCCCGAGGTCACGACGACGCGCGCACCGGACGCCTTGATCAGGTCGTAGACGCGTTCCCGTTCGGCCGGATAGCCGTCCCAGGCGTCGAGATTGAACGGCATGCTGTTGCCGCCCGAAAACAGGCCGATCATCGCCTGGACCTTGGCGCGGGTATCTTCCGGCAGGACCGCCAGGACCTGGCCCACGCGGTCGGCGCCGAAGACGCGCACAAGGTCCGGGCCGGGGACCTTCGCCATCAGCACCTGGTTGCCCAGGACCTGCCAGCGCACGCCATCCCTGACGGAGGCCGTAAGCGTCTCACCCAGCCACTGGCGCTGCTGCGGCCCGAGCAACTGGCGCCCCGGGTCGTTGAGCGCATGTGTGAAGCCTCTGTAGTCCGGCTTGCCGTCGACGATCTTGAGATCGGTGCCGTAGTCGAGCTGCTTGGAGCGCGCCAAGAGCCGCGTTTCGAGCATGATCAGTTCGGCGATGTGTCCGAAGCGGAACGCGCGGTAGATGGTTTCGGAAAGCTGCTTCGGTTCGGGATCGCGGATCGGCATCCATTCGCGATAGGCCTTGAGCGCGGCGGCCTTGCGGTCCCACCACCGGCCTTCGCCCTTTTCCGGATTGTGGTTCTCGGCGCCGCCGACCCAGGGATTGTTGCAGATTTCGTGGTCGTCGAAGACGCAGATCCACGGGGCGCGGGCGTGCGCCGCCTGCAGGTCCTCGTCGCGCTTGTACTGGGCATGACGCGTACGGTAGTCGGCAAGCGTCACGATCTCGTACGGCGGCTCGGGCGTGCGGCCCAAAGACCGGCCGTTGCCCATGCCGTAGTCGTCGGGTCCGGCGCCATATTCGTAGATATAATCGCCAAGGTGGACGACGGCGTCGACGCGGTCGAGCCCGGCGATGTGGCGATAGGCGTTGAAATAGCCGTTGGAATGCAGCGAGCACGAGACGACCGCCAGGACGACGTCGTCCGTCGCTTCCGGCAAGGTTTGTGTCCGCCCAACGGGAGAGGTCACGCCGTTGCAGGTGAAGCGATAGACATACGACGCGCCGGGCTTGAGCCCCGTGGCGTCGGCCTTGACCGTATAATCGCGGCCGGCATCCGTCGTGAAACGGCCCTGCGCCACGATGTCAGAAAAGGTGTCGTCGCGGGCAACCTGCCACATGACATCCACAGGCTTATCCATACCGCTGACACGTGTCCACAGGACTACCCGATCGGTCAGCGGATCGCCGGACGCCACCCCGTGATCGAAACGCAATCCTTGCGCCGGGGCTTCGGCCGATCCCGAAAACGCCGGGATGGCGGGCAGAACGCTTAAGGACAAAAGGGTGCGGCGGTTCAGCGGCATAAGGCGCTCCGTCGGGAGGGGGTACCGATGGCGGGCTCTAAAGCGATTTGATGACAGGGATTTTGCGGTTGCGTGACGGTTTTATCCACAGGGGTGGCTGCCCACCTTCTTATACTCCCCCGCCCC
>CAKZJB010000131.1 GCA_936940865.1 uncultured Asticcacaulis sp.
TACCGACGGTCATTCTTTATGACCGTTGGTATGAGTCTGACGGGCCCGGTGGTTTTCGACTACCGGGCCTTTTCCTTGTGCGGGCATTCCCGGAATGCCGGGGCGAGGGGATGTTTCGCTGTGGCTGGGCAAGACTCGAGTCGTTATGGCGCATGGATAGATTCAATTGAAACTTATGCGTTCTTGCAAAAAATCTGTATATAAATTCGCGATTATAATAAGGAGATTATAAATATAACGAAGGTATATTGTGTGCGCGTTAACGTATTCGCCAAGATATTGCCGTAATGTGTCTCATATCCGTCACATATTCGCGGTTATCAAGTATAATTTGATACGAGTATTTGACGCGCGACACAAAATGTCCTTTTAACGGCACGTCGACTCTCGCCGGGAAGCAAGTCGACAGCACCCGGAGAGACTTTTATGAAGACTGCAAAGACGACGTCGATGCGGGCTGCGCTCATGGTCACCACGACCCTGTGCGGCAGCGCGCTGACTGGATTCGCATTGCCGCTTGCCGCGGCCCTTTTCATCGCCCCCACCATGGCCGAAGCCCAGGACTATACGTCCGGCGCTCTCATCGGTTCGGTCAGGAATGCCGCGGGGCAGCCGGTGGCCGGAGCCACCGTTACCCTTACTTCGAAAGCGCAAGGCCAGGCGCGCACCCTGACGTCGAGCGCGTCGGGCGCGTTCTCGACGACGGGCCTGGCTCCCGGCGAATACGACATCATCGTTCATGCCGCCGGCTACGATGACTACAAGTCGACCGTCACCATCGTCATTTCGCAGGAAGTACGCATCGAGGCCTCGCTGCAGGAGACCGGCGCGACCCAGACCGTGGTCGTCAAGGGCAAGCGCGTCCGCCAGGACTTCACCAAGACCACGACCGGCCTGACGGTAGACGTCGACACCCTGGTCAGCCAGCAGCCGATCGCCCGCAACCTTACGGCCGTCACCATGCTGGCCCCGACCGTTGTCATGGGCAATCCGGCCTTCGGGTACGGCAATTCCGGTGCTGCGACCGGCAAGCAGGACTATTCGGTCGCCTCGTTCGGCGGCGGCTCGGTGGCGGAAAACGCCTATTATGTCGACGGCCTGAACATCACCAACCCCGATACCTATGTCGGTTCGGCCAATATTCCGTTCGACTTCTACAAGACGATCGAAGTCAAGACCGGCGGCTACCAGGCCGAGTTCGGCCGTGCGACCGGCGGCGTGATCAACGCCACGACCAAGTCGGGCACCAATAATTTCATGTTCGCCATCCACGGCAACTACCAGCCGATGGAACTGCAGAACGACCAGCTGAACACCTACGCCTATCGCGGCAAGTACTCCAAGACCCAGAACAACTCGCTGTCGGTCGAAGCGGGCGGCCCGATCATCAAGGATCACCTGTTCGCTTACGGTCTCTACCAGTTCAACGATATCGAGGCGACCAGCGCCAACTATCGCACCGGCGTCTATCAGGACCTGAAGAACACGTCGCCCTTCATGGGCTTCAAGCTGGACGGCTATATTACGCCGGATCAGCACCTTTCGCTGACCTGGTTCGACACCACCAATACCAACAAGTCGACCTACTACGTTTTCAATGATGCATCGAGCGATCTTAATCCGGTGGGCGACACCCAGACCATCGGCGACAAGACCAGCGGAGATGTCAACAATCTCGGCGGCAAGAGCTGGGTGCTGAACTATTCCGGAAAGGTCACGGACTGGTTCTCTGTGTCGGCCGCCTATGGCGACATGAAGACCAAGGACGACGTCATTCCGGACAACACCCAGGATTACTACGTCCAGAGCTTCTACGATCCGTCGTGCCCGAATGGCTATTGCGCCGCTGAGTCGACGATCTCGACCAGCCAGCCCAGCCCGACGATTTCGACGGACGACGTCGAACGTAAGTTCTGGCGTCTGGATGGCGATCTGCGCTTCGAAGCGCTCGGCCGTCACCACGTCCGCTTCGGATACGACCAGGAAGAAAACTCCATGGTCAAGATCGATACGCTGACCGGGGGTGTTCCGGTCGGCTATGAGTATTCGCCCAATCCGGACGCCGGTAATAGTGATAATCCCGAAGAATTGCTGCTGGTCACCTACGAGCACCTGGGCGGCAGCGTCAGCGCCAAGAACAGCGCTATCTACCTGCAGGATGCGTGGGACGTCACGCCGAACCTCAATGTCCAGATCGGGGTTCGCGACGACAAATTCATCCAGAAAAACCTGTCGGGACAGCGCTACCTGAATCTCACGGGCAATATTGCGCCGCGCCTGGGCTTTGCCTGGACGCCGGACGCGGACGGCAACTGGAAGGTCTTCGGCTCCTACGGCGCCAACTTCATTCCGCCAGCCATGAACCTCGGCTATCGTGGTAAGGACCTGTACTTCCAGGAATATTTCCATGCTCCGGCCAGCGGCTGGGCGATCGACCCGGCGACCGGGCTGCCGGCCAGCGTTGGCGCCGCCGCGACCGACCTCAATCCGGAAGACGGGTTCAGCTCGCCGTGCCCCACGTCGAACCTGTCTTCAGCGCCTGGCCTGAGCAGCGCCACGGCTGGCACCAATGCCTGCGCCGTTTTCGGCAATGGTACGCAGGAGGGCGCGACATCCAAGACCTCACTTAATCTAAAGGCGACGGAAGAGGACGAGCTTATCCTGGGGACCAACTGGAGAGCCAACGACAAGTGGACCCTGGGCGCGACCCTGACCTATCGCAACCTCAAGCGTGTGTCGGAAGATTCAGACTTCCATGACGCCATCGTCCGCTACCTGAACGCCAACGGGCTCGATTCGTCGCAATATACCGATGGCGAAATCCAGACCAGCTACTACGTCTGGAACGTCGGCAACCACGATGTGACGATCCGGCTGAAAAACCCGCTGCCCGGTGAGACCGACCAGCGCGTTATTACCCTGACGGCCGACCAGTTGGGCCACTATCCGGACCCCAAGCGGACCTATGAGGCCCTGACCTTCGACTTCAAGCGCGCCTTCGACGGCAAGTGGGGGCTACAGGGCTCCTATACCCTGTCGCGGTCGTTCGGCAACTACGAAGGGACTGTGCGTTCGGATGTTGGCAACAGCGTCCAGACCGACGCCGGCGCGACGATCGACTTCGACTCTCCGGGCATCGACAATTATGGCTCAGGCCTGCTGTCGAACGACCGCACCCATCAGTTCAAGCTGTGGGGCTCCTATGCCGTAACGCCGGACCTGCTGGTCGGGGCGAACGTCCTTGTGGTGTCGCCGGCGCACTTCTCCTGCCTTGGCTATAACCCGGTCGATCCCTATGCCAAGGCCTACGGTCCGTACTCGCACTACTGCAATGGCCAGCCGGCGCCGCAGGGCAAGGGCCTGAGGTCCGACTGGACGAAGAATATCGACCTCTCGCTCCGCTATACCGTCCCCGAGCATTATTCGCTCGGCGGCAAGCTGGTGCTGAGGGCCGATATCTTCAACCTGCTCGATACCCACAGCATCGTGACTCGTCGCGTCACCTACGAGACGACGGGGATCGGTGTTCTGAACACCAAGTATGGCTATCCGACGAACTATAATGAGCCGCGTTACGTCCGCGTGGGCTTCGACCTGGACTACTAATCCGCGGTCCAGATTTTTGTCCGGTTGAGGCTTCCTCTCCGGGTTGACGCAGGCCGGACAAAATACGGGGGAGGGTGTTGGCGCGCCCTCTCTCAACCTTTTCGAGCCGGGAACGAAGCCGTCCGCGCGCGATTGCGCAGGGCGGCTTTTTCCATGCCGGCCGCAGGCCAATTCGCCTGTAGCCGGTGTGGCCTAAAGTCCGGCTTTCGCTGTTGAAATGCTTTGATTGCACGCTCGCGATCCTCTACAAGTTAATTGCGTGATTCCGCGTAGTCGCGCGATGTGCGGACGGGCCTTCCAGCCGAAAAATCGCAGCCCTTACAATGCCATGCCTGAGATTGGGATCGATCTCGAAAACGGCCGGATTTCAATGATATGGCATTGTCTGTGAAGGTGCGGCTTTCGCTTTTGCGGGTCTTCGAAAGCGCAACCAGTATGACAAGTTTTAGAAACAAGAATCAGAATTCATGAGCGAATCGGAAAACGGCGGCGATATCGGCAACGGTGGAATGGTGCCTGCGGGCGCGCCACCCCAGGGCATCGGCCACGTCTCCATCGAAGACGAGCTCAAGCGTTCCTATCTCGATTACGCCATGAGCGTCATCGTTTCGCGCGCGCTGCCGGACGCGCGTGACGGTCTGAAGCCCGTTCACCGGCGTATCCTCTATATGATGCAGGCGTCCGGCTACACGCCCGAACGCGCCTATGTGAAGTGCGCCCGTCCTGTCGGCGACGTCATGGGCCGCCTGCACCCGCACGGCGACGCCGCCATCTACATGGCCTTGGTGCGCATGGCGCAGCCCTTCTCGATGGGGCTGGTGCTGATCGACGGCCAGGGCAATTTCGGCTCGGTCGACGGCGATATGCCGGCCGCCATGCGTTACACCGAATGCCGCCTGGCCAAGCCGGCCATGCCGCTCTTGGCCGATATCGACAAGGACACGGTCGACTTCCAGCCGAACTACGACGGCAAGGAAGAAGAACCGACCGTCCTGCCGTCGCGTATTCCGAACCTCCTGGTCAACGGCGCGGGCGGCATCGCCGTCGGCATGGCGACCAACATCCCGCCGCATAACCTGGGCGAAGTCATCGACGCCTGCGTGGCGCTGCTCGACAATCCCGGCATTTCGCTGGAAGAACTGCTCGACATCGTGCCCGGCCCCGACTATCCGACCGGCGGTGAAATCCTCGGCCGGTCGGGGGCGCGCCAGGCGTTGCTGACCGGCCGCGGCTCGGTCGTCACGCGCGGCAAGGCCTCGGTCGAAACCATCCGCAAGGACCGCGAAGCGATCGTCGTCACGGAAATTCCGTACCAGGTCAACAAGGCCGCCCTGATCGAACACATCGCCGAGCTGGTGCGTGAAAAGCGCGTCGAAGGCATTGCCGACATTCGCGACGAATCCGACCGCCAGGGCATGCGTATCGTCGTGGAGCTGAAGCGCGACGCCTCGGGCGACGTCATTCTCAACCAGCTTTACCGCTATACGGCGCTTCAATCGAGCTTCGGCGTCAACATGCTGGCGCTGAACCACGGCCGGCCGCAGCAGATGGGTCTGCGCAAGCTGCTCGACATCTTCCTCGAGTTCCGCGAAGAGGTCGTCGTCCGCCGCACGCGCTTCGAGCTCAACAAGGCGCGCGACCGCGGCCACGTGCTGGTCGGTCTGTCGATTGCCGTCGCCAATATCGATGAGGTTATCTCGATCATCCGGACCTCGGCCGACCCGACCGAAGCGCGTGAACGCCTGTGCGCCCGCACCTGGCCGTCGGGCGACATGGCGCCGTTGATCGAACTGATCGCCGACCCGCGTTCGATCGTACTGGAGGACCTGAGCGTTCGCCTGACCGACGAACAGGCGCGCGCCATCCTGGCGCTTACCCTGTCGCGCCTGACTGGCCTTGGCCGTGATGAAATCGGTGACGAGGTCAAGTCTTTGGCCCAGGCGATCGCCGAATACCTGGCCATCCTGTCGTCGCGCGAACGTATCCTGGGGATCGTCCGCGAAGAGCTGATCGAGGTGAAGGCCCAGTTCGCCATTCCGCGCCGCACGGCGATCCTGGAAGGGGAGGGCGATATCGAGGACGAAGACCTGATCCCGCGCGAGGACATGGTCGTCACCGTGACGCACTCGGGCTACGTCAAGCGCACGCCGCTCAACGCCTATCGCATGCAGCACCGCGGCGGCAAGGGCCGCTCGGGGATGGCGATGAAGGACGAGGACGCGATTACCGGGGTCTATTCGGCGACGACGCACCAGCCGATGCTGTTCTTCTCGTCGGTCGGTAAGGTCTATAAGCTCAAGGTCTGGCGCCTGCCGCTCGGCAATCCGCAGTCCAAGGGCAAGGCCTTCGTCAACCTCCTGCCGCTGGAAGACGGCGAAACCATCACCAACATCCTGGCTCTTCCCGAGGAAGAAGCGGCCTGGGATCGTCTCGATGTCATGTTCGCCACGCGATCGGGCGACGTCCGCCGCAACAAGCTGTCGGACTTCGTCAACGTCAACCGCGCCGGCAAGATCGCCATGAAGCTGGAAGAGGGCGACGGCATTATCGGCGTGGCTGTCTGTACCGACGACCAGGACGTGCTCTTGTCGACGACGTCGGGCCGCTCTATCCGCTTCGCTGTCGATGAGGTCCGCGTCTTCAAGGGGCGCGACTCCACCGGCGTGCGCGGCGTGCGCCTGAACGGCGAGGATACGGTCATTTCCATGGCCATCCTGAAGGGTATCGAGGCGACGCCCGCTGAGCGTGCTGCCTACCTGAAATGGGCGTCGCAGCAGCGCGCGGCGGCGTCCGGCGAAGCCGAGGAAGCGGTTGTGGCCGAGGACGATGCCGAAGAGGGCGGCGACGAGGCGCAACTGACGCCGGAACGCATCGCCGAGCTTCAGGCGGCGGAAGAGTTCATCCTGACGGTCGCCGATACCGGCTTCGGCAAGCGGACCTCGTCCTACGAATATCGCCGCACGGGCCGGGGCGGGCAGGGCATCGTCGCCATCGACCTGTCGAAGCGCGGCGGCAAGCTGGCGGCGTCCTTCCCGATCGAGGCGACCGACGGCATCCTCCTGGTCACCGACGGCGGCCAGCTGATCCGCACGCCGGTGGCCCAGGTCCGCATCGCCGGCCGCAACACCCAGGGCGTGACCATCTTCCGGACCAGCGGCGAGCGCGTCGTGTCGGTGGAGCGCCTGGCCGAAAGCGCCGAGGACGAAAACGGGGCGGAAACGCCGGACGCACCCGAGGCTCCGGAGTCGGCCGGACAGGAGTAGTCTGTAGAGACATTATCGACTTTTTCAGGCCGGGCGGTTTTCGCCCGGCCTGAAATGTTTTAGAGCGTCCACCATGTACAGTTTCAAGGAAATCTTCCTGACGCTTCAGGGCGAAGGCGGCCAGGCCGGCCGGGTCAACGTCTTTGCGCGGTTCGCGGGCTGCAACCTGTGGAGCGGCCGCGAGCAGGACCGGGCGACCGCAGCCTGCGATTTCTGCGACACCGATTTTGTTGGCACGGACGGCGAGGGCGGCGGCAAGTTCGCGACTCCAGCCGAGGTCGTGGCCGCGCTCGACGCCACCTGGGGCGCCATCGACGCACGTCACAAGGCGGTGGTCTTCACCGGCGGCGAGCCCCTGCTGCAACTCGATCCGGAACTCATCAAGGCAGTCAAGGCCGCAGGCTATTTCATTGCTGTCGAGAGTAACGGCACATTGGCAGCCCCCGAAGGTATCGATTGGATCTGCGTCAGCCCCAAAGGGCAGAACCGGCTGAAGCAGACGCGGGGCCAGGAATTGAAACTGGTCTGGCCGCAAGAGGGCGTCGATCCGGCTGAATTTGCCGGGTTGGCTTTCGAACGCTTTTACCTGCAACCAAAAGATCCGCTCGGGCCGGACAAGGCGGGGGCCGCCCGCCATACGCAGATGGTCATCGACTATTGCCTCAGACACCCGCAATGGCGGATGAGCGTCCAGACGCATAAGCTCGTGGGGTTGAAGTAGGCGCGTGACGACCATCTTCATCGACGCCGACGCCTGTCCGGTCAAGGACGAGACCTACAAGGTCGCGGAACGCTACGGCCTCAAGACGTTTGTCGTCTCGAACAGCTTTATCCAGATTCCGAAGTCGCCCCTGATTACCCGCATGATCGTCGATGCCGGGCCGGACGTCGCCGACGACTGGATCGCGGAACAGGTCGTGACCGGCGATATCGTCATCACCAACGATATTCCATTGGCCGGGCGCGTCCTGGCGAAAGACGCTCATGCCATCGCGCCGAACGGCCGGGCCTTTACGCCTGACTCGATCGGCGCGGCCCTGGCCCAGCGCGCCCTGATGGAGCATATTCGCTCGACCGGAGAGAT
Source organism: uncultured Asticcacaulis sp. (assembly GCA_936940865.1). Taxonomy (GTDB): domain Bacteria; phylum Pseudomonadota; class Alphaproteobacteria; order Caulobacterales; family Caulobacteraceae; genus Asticcacaulis. The sequence continues at coordinate 7,954 of CAKZJB010000131.1, forward strand.
CACCGGCGGACCACCGCCATTCTCCTCGGCCGACCGGTCGAAGTTCCTCCAAACACTCGATCAGGTGGTCAACAAAGAGAAGCGGCGGCCGAAGCCGGCTTAGATCGACACTCTAATCCTCTTCCTCGACCCAAAATATAAAAGCGCTCGACGCATCATAGCCAATCACGCCGCGTCGAGCAGCACCACCTCGGCATCGTCGAGCGCGGTGATCGTCAGTTCCGGCTCGTCCTTGATGGCAGCGCCGTCGCGGGCGTCGAGCTCGACGCCGTTGACGCTGACGCGGCCCTTGGCCACCACCAGATAGAGGTGGCGATCGGTGCGCGGTTCCGTCGCCAGCGGACGATAGCTCTGCGACTGGTCCTTGAGCAGGGTGGCGCCCAGAAGCCGCGCCGGCGTGCGGATCTTCAGCGCGTCGGTGTCGTTCTCAAACCCCGAGGCCAGGGTCACGAAGCTGCCGGCCCGGTCGGCCTTGGGGAAGGGCTTGGCGCCCCACGCGGGTGCATGGCCGCGTTCGGACGGCAGCACCCAGATCTGGAATATCTCGGTCGGCTCGGTTTCGAGATTGTACTCGGAATGGCGGATGCCGGTGCCGGCCGACATCACCTGGACGTCGCCGGCCTCGGTGCGGCCCTTGTTGCCCAGGGAATCCTGATGCGTGATCGCGCCTTTACGGACATAGGTGATGATTTCCATATTGTCGTGCGGGTGGGGCGGAAAGCCGGTCTGCGGCTGGATGACGTCGTCGTTCCATACGCGGATCGAGCCCCAGCCCATCTTGTTCGGGTCGTAGTAGCTGGCGAACGAGAAGTGGTGGTGGGCATTCAGCCAGCCATGGTCCGCGCCGCCCAGGCCGGAAAAGGGTCTCTTGTCGATCATCGGTTGCTCTCCTGTCGCGAGGGTACGCGATCCTGAGGCCGAATATAAGTGTAATTTTATCAGTTACAATAGAAGCGGAGTGCGAACTGTGTTATCCATATTTTGCCATAGTTCCGTCTTAGCGTTCGCCAAAGCTGGAGGAGCCAATCATGATCCATATCCTGATCGTTGCCGCCCTTGCCGGTGCGCCGTCGTCCCCGGCGCCGGTATCCGATGCGTCCTGGTCGTCGATCAAGGCAACCGGCGGCGCCGAGCTTGGCAAGGCCTTTGTCGACGCCGGCCAATGGTACCTGCCGACCGGGATCAGGTTCACAGGCCCGAAGCCTGGCACCACCACATTGGATACGGGCACGACCTGTCTGGGCGTAAAGGCCTCGCACTCCAACTCCACCATCTATGTGACGGCCACCACCAGTGTCGGCATAGGGCAGGCGGCCTGTCCCGCGGCAAAGCTGGGCAAGATCAAGACGGGCACCTATTCGGTCGTCTATCGCGGTCCGAAGGAGCCCGACCAGTTGCTGGGACAGGTAACGCTGGGCGACTAGGCGCCGGGCGTAAACACCTTGCCGCCCGTCTGGCCGCGGTGGCGCAGATAGGCGTCGAGCAGGACGCACGACATCATGGCTTCGGCCACCGGCACGGCGCGGATGCCGACGCACGGATCGTGGCGGCCCTTGGTGCGCAGTTCGACCTCCTGGCCATTCACATCGATGCTTTCGCGCGTCGTCAGGATAGAAGAGGTCGGTTTCAGCGCCATGCGCGCCACGACGGTCTGGCCCGTCGAAATGCCGCCGAGAATACCGCCGGCGTGGTTCGAACGGAATTCCGGCCCGTTTTCGCCCATGCGCATTTCGTCGGCGTTTTCCTCGCCCGACAGCATGGCCGCGCCGAAGCCTTCGCCGATCTCGACACCCTTGACGGCGTTGATGCTCATCAGCGCCGAAGCGAGTTCGCTGTCGAGCTTGCCGTAGAGCGGCGCGCCCCAGCCGGCGGGCACGCCTTCAGCCTGGACCTCGACGATGGCGCCGATCGACGATCCGGCCTTGCGGATGCCGTCGAGATAGTCTTCCCAGCCCGTGACGGCCGACGGATCGGGGCAGAAGAACGGGTTTTGGCCGACGGCCTCCCAGTCCCAGTTGGCGCGATTGACCTTATGGACGCCAAGCTGCACCAGGGCGCCGCGAATCTCGATGCCGCCGACCAGGGTTTGCAGGACCTTCAGCGCCACGGCGCCGGCGGCGACGCGCGCGGCCGTTTCGCGGGCGGAAGACCGTCCGCCGCCGCGGTAATCGCGCACGCCGTACTTGGCGAAATAGGTGTAGTCGGCATGGCCCGGGCGGAACTGTTTGGCGATCTCGCCGTAGTCCTTGGAGCGCTGGTCGGTATTTTCGATCAGGATCGAGATAGGCGTGCCGGTGGTGACGCCTTCGAAGACGCCGCTCATGATCTTCGCCAGGTCTTCCTCTCGGCGTTGGGTTACGAACCGAGAGCCGCCGGGCTTGCGGCGGTCCATGGCCCACTGGATGTCGTCTTCCGACAAAGGAATGCCCGGCGGGCAGCCGTCGATGACGCAGCCCAACGCCGGGCCGTGGCTTTCGCCCCAGGTGGTGACGCGGAAAAGATGGCCGAAGGTATTGTGGGACATGAGGAATTCGCCTGCCTAAACTGGCGTTCGCTTAGCGGATTATGGCGGCGTAGGCAATCTGGCCACGTCGTGCAATCAGGGCGGTTGCCGGGACGATATGACAGGAAAAAGAAGAAAGGTTTCGCCCTCCCCATTTATGGGGAGGGGGGACCACGCGAAGCGTGGTGGGCGGGGCTCTTTCTTTAACTCACGGGTTACAAGGAAAATTTCAATTATAAATTAATGGCTTATAATAAATCCGGGTGACGGATCTTGTGGTTTCGCCCGCAAGAGCCCCGCCCACCGCCTTCGGCGGTCCCCCCTCCCCATAAATGGGGAGGGC
>CAKZJB010000132.1 GCA_936940865.1 uncultured Asticcacaulis sp.
TATCGGCTCCATCTTCTCAGAAGTTGGAGCCTCCGGCAAACCCGGGGCGGTTCAATATGGCTCATAAGGTCGATGCTGTAACTTGATGGAACAGCAATGGTCGTTTTTTCGGAAAGAAAGCTCCTGAAGTCAGGTCTTTCATGCTTGATCCCGAAAATTACCTTTTGCAGCATAGGTCAATAAATAGATCCGATGGTGCCAAATTGCGTGAATCTTATAAATCCCCAATGGCTCCTCATAAATCACAGGATTAAATATGTCTCAACATGGATCGGAAATTCCGGAAGAAGGCTATAATAAAATATTAAAATTTTGTGCCAGCGGTGATGATTTTGCGGGCCGCAGAGAGTACACAGCAGCCATCGATGAGTATAATAAGGCCTGGTCTCTGATCCCGGAGCCCAAAGACCACTGGCATGCATCCACCTGGGTGTTGGCTGCTCTTATAGACGCTTATTTCCTGGCCGGGCGTAACGATTATGCTCTTGACGCGTTACAGTATGTAATGACGTGTCCCGACGCGATTGGAAATCCGTTTCTTCATCTTCGCTTTGGCGAAGTCCTGTTTGAATTGGGGGAGAAAGACGCTGCCGCCAATGAGCTTATCAGGGCATATGCGATTGAAGGGGAGCAAATTTTTGCCGCGGAAGATCCAAAGTATTTTGAATTTCTAAAGACAAAGGCGATAATTAACGAAGCAAACACCAGTGAAGAGATTTGACAATTCATGATATTTTTTGAAAAACTGCGAAGCAATAAGCTTTAAGTGGGCCGCAACCATATGAGCCTTTTGCCTTTTAATCCTCAGACTGAATTGGACGAACGCCTGATTCAGGCCAAGAACGGCAAGGTATCCATGGCGGATATTTTGAAGCAGCTTTTACAAGAGAATATTTACGTCCTCAGCAAAGAAGAGGTGCAATCGGATGGATCAGGATTTGTCCCACTTTTGCTCGAAGGACAAGACGGTCCCCTGGTGGCTGCCTTCTCGGCATTACCTCATGCGACAATTCACCGGGATGCCGCGCAACACGCCTTGCAAATGAATGGTCGAGATTTCATTTCAAGAATGCCTCCTGGCTATGGCCTGGTATTGAATCCCGGCTTTACCGTGCATCTTGTGATCCCTGAAAATGGAATCGAAGCGATAAAAGCCGACTTACGGTGACCCGTCGCAGACATGCATATGCTGGAGACGTTGAAATCCCGGCACCATCTGGGGCGGTCTTCCGTCGCGTAAACTTGACGTGCACGGAAAGTTTTTGTTGTCGACGGCCCGCTCCTTCGCTACACATTTCGCCAAGACCCCGGAAAAGGGGATAGCGCCTTAAGGGAGGCCACCAGTGCTTGGCTTGATGATGGACGCGCCGCTGCGCATTCCCGATATTCTGGAACACGCCGCCAAATATTACCCCAAGACCGAGATCGTCTCGCGCAACGAGGACTCGACTCTGCATCGCTACGGCTATGCCGACGCGGCCAGGCGCGCGCGCCAGCTGGCCAAGGCGCTAAGCCGCATGGGGCTGGAGCGGGGCGACCGCATCGCGACGCTGGCCTGGAACAACCATCGCCACTTCGAGCTTTATTACGCCGTGCCGGGCGCGGGGCTCGTTTGCCACACGGTCAACCCGCGGCTTTTCCCCGAACAGCTGGTCTTCATTCTTAACGACGCCCAGGACCGCTACCTGTTCTCCGACGTCGCCTTCGCGCGGCTCGTGGCCGGCGTTGCGCCCTACGCCAAGTCCCTGCGCGGCATCGTCTTTAACTGTGACCGCGACCACATGCCCAAGGACCTGCCCGACGGTCTGCCACCGGTTCTGTGCTACGAAGACCTGATCGACGCGGAGGACGACGATTTCGAGTGGCCGGTGCTGGACGAACGCACGGCATCGGGCATGTGCTACACCTCGGGCACCACCGGTAACCCCAAGGGCGTGCTCTATTCGCACCGCTCGACAGTGCTGCACGCCATGGCGGTCAACCAGCCCGGCCTGTTCGGCATCGCGCCCGACGAGACCGTCCTGCCGGTCGTGCCGATGTTCCACGTCAACGCCTGGTGCGTGCCATACGCGGCCGCTCTGGTCGGGGCGCGCCTTGTCCTGCCGGGGCCGCGTCTCGACGGGCCGGGGCTTCTGGAAGTCATCCATGGCGAGAAGGTCACCATCGGCGCCGGCGTGCCGACCATCTGGCTCAACCTCGTCAACTATGCCGACCAGGCCGGCCAGTCGGTGGCGCCGATGAACCGAGTCGTTGTCGGCGGCGCGGCCTGTCCGCAGACCCTGATCGAGCGGCTGGCGGCCCACAAGGCGCTGGCCGTCCATGCCTGGGGCATGACCGAGACCTCGCCGCTGGGCGCGGTCAGCGTGCTCAGCGCCGAGCAGCAATACCTGCCCGAGGCCGAGAAGATGAAGCTGATGCTGAAGCAGGGCCGGGCGCCCTTCGGCATCGAGATGCGCATCGCCGGCCCGGACGGCAAAGAATTGCCGTGGGATGGCGTGGCGCGCGGCGATCTGGAAGTGCGCGGCCCGTGGATCGCGTCCGGCTATTTCAACAATACCGACCGCAGCCAGTTCACTGGCGACGGCTGGTTCAAGACGGGCGATATCTCGACCATCGATGCCGACGGTTTCATGAACATCGTCGACCGCTCCAAGGACGTCATCAAGTCGGGCGGAGAATGGATTTCGTCGATCGAGCTCGAAAACCTGGCCATGGGCCACCCCAGCGTGCTGGAAGCGGCGGTCATCGCCCGCGCCGACAGCCGGTGGAGCGAGCGGCCGCGCTATATCATCGTGCTGCGCGAGGGCAAGATGCTGACGGGGCCGGAGTTGCGCGCCTTTATTGCCCCGCATGTGGCGACCTGGTGGATTCCGGAGGACATGATTATTGTCACCGAACTGCCGCATGGCGCTACCGGAAAGGTGCTGAAGGTAGACCTCAGGGCCAGATACGGCGCCGAAAATCATCCGGACGCGATCCGGCTGTCCGATCAGTGACCGCCTGACGCCGCGGCGCCGTCATGGCGCCTTTCGGACCGGGGGCAAGGCATTGCAGATGTCGAGGGCGCCGGCCGGCCGCACGAAGAAGGCGCCGCTGCGATTGGCCTTGGCATGCAGCCAGCGATCGAAGGTGCCGGAGTGTGTGTCGAGAACCTGCAAGGCGGGGCGATCGCCGGCGGGCAGGTCGGAGGCCATCTTCGCCGATACGATTTTCAGGCGTTCCGGGTCGGTCTTGTAGAAACCGAGGTCGCCGGTGCCGCGCGGCCGGGCCGTCAGGAATTCCATGCCCTTGATGACGCGGCCGACCACGGCCAGGTTCCTGTCGAGATGGCGCGGCGCCTGGCCTATGACCGTATATAGCTGGGTGGAATCGCCAGTGTCGGGCGCCACGTCGCGCGCCACTCCGATCATGCCGTAGCAGTGGACCAGCCAGTCCGACTTGCCGTCCGACGCGGCCGGCCAGCCGTCGATATGGCCGGTCGTTTTGGCGTAGGAATCGGGCCAGGGCAGGGGGACCAGGCTCGTACCCTTGGCTGTGAACTCGTATTCCGCCGGTGGATGTTTTTCGATGCCTTTCGCTTCGGTCTTGTCTTCGTCCGGCCGGCCCCATTGCACCACATAGCCGTCCTGGACGCGCAGGATGACGGCGCCGTCGAAATAGCCGGAGCGCACCAACTGGCGGATATTGGCGACGTGGACGGGCGCGAACCTCGGCGCCAGCTGGTAGACGACGCTGCTGCCGTCGGCCAGGGTCATCACCACCAGGTCGTCGGCGGCAATGTCCTTCCAGGCCGCCGCCGGTGCGGCATCGAGGATGTCCTGGGGCGTAGGCGGGGCCTTTACGGGTGCTTGCGGCGCGGGAGCCGCGCCGATCAGTACTGCGCCGAGAACCGCCAGCCCTGCCAAACTCACCATTGTGCGCATAACAACCCTCCATCCGTTGCGAATGAGACTAACCGCGTGCCGTCGGACGGCAAGCGAAAAGTCGCCGGGGTGCGATTAACTCTGTTGTGGATGGTGGCGAAAAAGGAACTGGCGAAGCGCGGAAGTCGCGATATCGTCACTACGGTCCCTTTCCGATTCGCCGGCCGCGAGGAGTACATGTTCGAAAGTCATGCTGTTCAGAATCAGGCTGTTCAGAATCAGGCGGTCGAAAGTCAGTCGTGTCTGTATGAAGGTGCCTATGTCCGCCTGGACATCCGCTGGCATCACAATCCCGTCTTCGTGTGTGAAAAATCGGGAGACCATTTCCGTGTCGCCGGTTTCGAATATGCCGGTGACGGGCGGCCTTTGAGGGCCTATGTGCCGACGCCCGTCATTACCGGCATTCTGCCCGGCCAGAAATAAGAAAAGCCCGGGATGGCTCCCGGGCTTTGATTTTACCGCCTGCGGTCGTAGCCGCTGGCGAATCCTGTCCATGGCCGGTCGCCGCGTTCGCGGTCGCTGAGATTGGGTCTGTCGCGGTCTTCACGGTTGTGCATTCGCCAGTCGTCATGGCGATCATCGCGCCGGCCGCCGGACAGGTCCCGGTCGTAATCACGATCGCGAGCGGCGCCGCGCCAGGCGCGGTGGTCTTCGTCGCGGCCGTAGCGGTCGCGGTCGCGCTCGCGCTCATAGGCGTCCTGATAGGTCGGCTGGAGGTCGCGCCGTGTGTAGGCATCCTGGCCGTCATTGCCGCGATAGCCGCGATTTTGCATATAGCGCCGGTCGCCGGCGGACGGGGCATAGTCGTCATCGGCACCATAGCGGCCGCTGGCCTGGCGGTCGCGGTCCCGCGTGCTCCCTTGATAGACGTCGAAGTCGTCGTCGTCGCGTTCCCACGGCGTGACCTGCGGTTCGTAGGTCCGGCCCGACATGGAAGCGCCGGTTCCGGTTTGATAGGGTCTGGGCATGAAAATCTCCTTTTGGGTTGGAGACGCAGGAGTCTAGGTCGGGCTCTCTAAGGTTGGCATGCCGATGGGCGGGAAACCCGGTAAAGTTTCGATCAGGCCGTGACGCCAGGACATTGGCCGCGCCCCTCGCAGCGGACAATGTCCTGGCAAGGCCGGCACCATTCCCCCGGAAAGGTGCCGCCAAGGGAAGCCCAAACGCCGCAAGGCTCGCCGCAGTGGCGGCGGCGGGCGGTCGCCCTTGCCAATGGCGATCGAGCCAACGTCAATCGCCACCGGGATCA
>CAKZJB010000133.1 GCA_936940865.1 uncultured Asticcacaulis sp.
GGTCCGAAGGTAGCCGAGTTCATGCTTCCAGGCGAGGGCACAGCCATAAACCGGAGGGCCAAGTTTCTTGCTTTAAATCTTGCCTCAGTAGCCAGTCACCTCTAAACGCATCCGCGAACGCAAACAGGCTGAAACACCAATGTCCGAAGAGCTCCATATCCTCTGCACCGACCGCGACGGGGTCGAACACAATCTGCCGGCGCTGGAAGGCTGGCGCATCATGGAGATCATCCGCGACAACGGCCTGCCCATCAAGGCCGAGTGCGGCGGCGCGCTGGAATGCGCCACCTGCCACGTCTATGTCGATCCCGACTGGACCGGCAAGCTTGTCCCCAAGTCCGACGAGGAAGACGAGAAACTCGACGAAGCCTTCATGGTCAAGCGCAACTCGCGCCTGTCGTGCCAGATCCTGATGCGCCCCGACCTCGACGGGCTGAAAGTCACGCTGGCGCCGGAAACGGACTGAAACCACGTTTTATACGAGTGTCACATCGGGCCGCTAGACCAGCGGCCTGTTTAGCGTATGGTGGACGGCATGAAATTCAAGACACTCGTTTCGACCCTGGTCATCGGTTCGGTGATCGCCACACAAGCCTTTGCGTGGGGCGCGGCCGGCCATCGGATGATCGGCGAAGAGGCCATGCGCGGCCTGCCGTCCTACCTGCCGGCCTTCCTGCGAACGTCCAGGGCCATAGCCGATGTCGGCGAGTTCTCGCGCGAACCCGACCGTATGCGCGGCGCCAGCAAGCCCGGCGACAACGACCGCCTGCCGGCGCACTACATCAACCTGGACGACGAGGGCAAGATCGACGGCATGACGCTGGACAGCCTGCCGGCCAACCGCGCCGACTACGACGTCAAGGTCCGTGCTGCCGGCAGCGACCCGTATGAGGCCGGCTATCTGCCCTATGCCATGGCCGACGCCTATGCCCAGGTGGCCAAGGACATGGCCTACTGGCGCGTCCTGACGCTGATGGAACAGCGCGAGACCGACAAGGCGAAGAAGGCCTGGTACCGGGCCGACCGCCTGCGCCGCGAAGCGGTCATGCTGCGCGATATCGGTATCCTCAGCCACTATGTCGGCGACGCCTCGCAGCCGCTGCACGTCAGCATGCACTATAACGGGTGGGGCAAGTATCCGAATCCGGACGCCTATACGACCGACCCGATCCACGGCCCGTTCGAAGGCGTCTTCGTCAACCACAACGTCACGACCCTGGACGTGCGCGCGAAGCTTGGCGCCTATACGCCGTGCACCACCCGGCCGGAACAGTGCCTGGACGCCGAAATCCTGGCGACCAACGCCCAGGTCGTGCCGCTCTACAAGATGCAGAAGGCCGGCGACCTGGTCGACGGCAATGCCGACATGAAGGCCTTCGTCGCCACGCAGCTCGGGCTTGGCGCCACGACCCTGCGCAATGCCCTGGTCGATGCCTGGCGCGATTCCAAGTCGGTCAAGGTCGGATACCCGGCCTTCCTCTATGACGACTTCGTCGGCGGCAAGGTCGATAATCCGTGGGTGTCGCTGTATGGCGGCGACTGATACCGGCATGCTGCAGTTCGGTGAGCGCGTATCCAGCGACGATTATCGGCCGCGCCAGGGCGCCTACGGCATCCTGGTGCGCGACGGCCGCATCGCCGTCGTCCAGGTCGGCTACACGAAGTTCACCTACGACCTGCCGGGCGGCGGCATCGACGAGGGCGAGACGCCGGAACAGGCGCTGAAGCGCGAATATCTCGAGGAGACGGGCCTGGAGGTGAAGGTCGGGCAGATGCTGGCCGAGTTCAACCACTACATGGTCCACGACGACGGCACGCCTTACAACAACCATGCGCGCGTCTACGAGGTCGAGTTCGTGCGCGAGCGTCCGGACGCCAAGGTCGAGGACGACCACGAACTGGTGTGGCTGCCGCCGCTGGAGGTCATCAAGCGTCTGAAGCGCGAAGGCTACGGCTTTGCCATGGTGCGCTGGATTCGGCGCAACTGACCGGTTCCGTCAGGGAAACCTTTCGATAATTGCTTCCTGCTACGCTCTCGCCTTGTGACGCCAACGCGGCGGGCCGCGCGGCGTTCGAGCTGAAAAAAACGAATACCGGCGGTCATTCTTTATGGCCGTTGGTGTGAGTGAGTGACCGGCGCCTTATGGCGTCGGAGGAGGCGTAGATGGACGATCCCGACGTCAAGGTTTTCGAGGATATCGAAAGCAACGTATTCTGCATAACCTTTCTGAAGGACAAGGGGATAGCGCAGGTCCGCGACGTCATCATGGCCGTCCAGGGCGAGGTGCTGAACGCCCACAGCTGGGATTCGCTCTACGACCTGAGCCTTGTCCGCTCGCCGGTGACGATGGAGGCGGCGACCATGGTCACCGATGCCTGGGCCGAAATCGCCAAGGGGAGGGATGTCGGCCGGCGCACGGCGATCGTCAGTACCGATCCCAACTTTCCACGGCTTCTTGAGGACATCCAGGCCGCCGTACCGCATCGCGCATTGGGCGTTTTCGCTACCTGCGAAGAGGCGCTCGAATGGCTGCGCGCCATCCATATCGATACGCGCGGCGACATCCAGTTGATATGAACACCCGGTTGATAGCGGTACCGGGGCGCGCTATGCATTGGTCAAACCAATAAGGAGAACGCCCCATGCCGATTCGGCCGTATGCCGCCGCCCTGTGCGCGCTTGCCTGCCTGAGCCTTGCCGTGCCCATCGAGGGCATGGCCAAACCAAAGCCCCGCCCGGCCGCTGCGGCGACGGCGGCTCCGGCGAAGCCGTGGGTGGCCGCCTGGGCGACCTCGACCATGATTGCGGAAGGCAACAACGCGCTGCCGTCCGAAGACCTGACCGACGCGACCCTGCGCCAGATCATCCGCGTCACTTCGGGCGGAGATCGCATCCGCATCCGGCTGTCGAACGCCTTCGGCACACAGCCTTTGCAGATCGCTGCCGTGTCGGTCGCCCGCCCCAGGACCAATGCCGGGGCGGCCGTCGATCCGGCCACCGTCCATGCCGTCACCTTCGACGGCCAGACCGCGGTGACCATTCCCGCCGGTGCAGACTATGTCTCCGATCCAGTCGATATGCCGGTCAAGGGCCTGGACGACCTGGCCATCTCGATCTACCAGCCCGAGGCGCCGTCCGTCCTGACCAGCCATCCGGGCTCACGCGCCACTTCGTACTTCGTCCACGGCAACCACGTGCCGGACGCCGACCTTGGCAGCCCGAAGACCGCCGACCGCTGGTATGAAATCGCCGCCGTCGAGGTCGAGGGGACGCAGACGCAAGGCGCCATCGCCATTGTCGGCGACTCGATTACCGACGGCTATGGCGTGAAGCCCAACACCAACCTGCGCTGGCCCGACGCCCTGATGGCGCGGCTGCAGGCGGCAAATATGCCGCTGTCGGTGCTGAACTTCGGCATCGGTGGCAACCGCCTGCTGCTCGACGGACTGGGGCCGAACGCCATGGCGCGGCTGAACCGCGACGTCTTCAGCCAGCCGGGCGTCAAATACCTGGTGGTGTTCGAAGGCGTGAACGACCTCGGCACCCTTACGCGCGATGCGCCCCAGCCGCCGGAAGCGCACGCCGCGCTGGTGACGCGCATGGAGCAGTCGTACCGGCAACTGATCGACCGCGCCCACGCCCACGGCATCAAGGTCATCGGCGCGACGATCACGCCCTATATGGGCAATACCTATTACCACCCCGACGCGTCGAACGAGGCCGACCGCCAGGCGATCAATGCCTGGATCCGCACGCCCGGCCGCTTCGACGCGGTGATCGACTTCGACGCCTTTACCCGCGATCCGGCCAAGCCCGACCAGCTTCTGCCGGCCTATGACTCCGGCGATCATCTGCACCCGGTGGCGGGCTATCCGGCCATGGGGAATTTCGTGGATCTGAAGCTGTTCAAGTAGGGGGGAAGTAAGAAACCCCACCACCACATCTCCTTCGCTATCGCTTCCGCGATAACTCAGTCGTGCGGTCCCCCTCCCCATTTTCTACGAAAACAGGGAGGTGCGAGAGGCTAGTGTCCCGCGATCTGCCAGAAGATTGCAAGCCACAGCCCCAGCAGGACCGTGGCTGCCGAAGCGAACAGGGCCAGGCGCAGCAGCACGATATTGACCGACAGGTGCACTATGCTGTGGGCATAGCGCAGGGCGACGAACGCCCAGGCCAGGCCCAGCGTCAGCGCGTTCACGCGATCGTCGGCGAAGACGATCAGGCACGCCACGTAGAACAGCACCGGCAGTTCCAGCAGATTCATGTAGTTGCGGTTGATGAGGCGCGCGCTTTCCGGCACGCGCTCGCTTTCGCCCAGCTTGAAGTCATGGACGCGTGCCTTGCCCGAGCGTACCGCGACGACGCGGACGAAGGGCATGACGGTCAGCACGAAGAAGGTCAGCGCCGCCAGCGCGGCCATCGGCCAAAGGATCAGGTGTTTGTCGAGCATGCGCGCCTCCCGGTGGCGTCAACCTGCCACGACATACGGATCATGAACAGGGCCGCATGGGCCACTGCGGCGCAATCGCCACGCCGGGGTGCCGGATTTGCTTTCATCCTTCGGATTTTCATTGCACTTTCACCCTCAGGGTATAAGGGACACGCGCACGAAAGTAAGGAGTTGCGGATGTTTGGCTGGGGTAAGAAATCCAAGGACAAGACACGTCCGAACAGCGGCGCCAAGTTCGAGACGGCCGACGCGCCGCTTGAACGCCCGTCTGGCAGTGAACCGCCCGCACCCCCGCCCACGGAGACGAAGATCATGTCCAAGACGCGCACCGAAACCGATACCTTTGGCCCCATCGAAGTCGCCGCCGACCGCTACTGGGGCGCGCAGGCGCAACGCAGCCTCGGCAACTTCAAGATCGGCTGGGAAAAACAGCCTCTGCCGATCGTGCGCGCCCTGGGCATCGTCAAGCGGGCCGCCGCCGAGGCCAATATGGCGCTGGGCAAGCTCGACCCCAGGATTGGCGCCGCCATCGTCCAGGCCGCCAACGAAGTCATCGAAGGCAAGCTCGACGAACACTTCCCGCTGGTCGTGTGGCAGACGGGTTCGGGCACGCAGTCGAACATGAACGCCAATGAGGTCATCTCGAACCGCGCCATCGAAATCCTGGGCGGCGAGATGGGCACCAAGAAGCCCGTGCACCCCAATGACCACGTCAACATGTCGCAGTCGTCGAACGACACCTATCCGACCGCCATGCACGTCGCCTGCGCCGAGGAGATCGTCCACCGCCTGCTGCCGGCGCTGCAGACCCTGCGCAACGCCCTGAACGACAAGGCCGAGGCGTGGAAGGGCATCATCAAGATCGGCCGCACCCACACCCAGGACGCGACGCCGCTGACGCTGGGCCAGGAGTTCTCGGGCTACACCCAGCAACTGACCAACGGCATCGAGCGCATCCAGCAGACCCTGCCCAAGCTGATGCAACTGGCGCAGGGCGGCACGGCCGTCGGCACCGGCCTCAATGCGCCGGTAGGTTTCGCCGAGGGCGTCGCCGAAAAGATCGCCCAGATCACGGGCCTGGGCTTCACCACGGCGCCGAACAAGTTCGAAGCCCTGGCCGCCCACGACGCCATGGTCTTCAGCCATGGCGCCATCAACACGGTCGCCGCCTCGCTGTTCAAGATCGCCAACGACATCCGGTTCCTCGGCTCGGGCCCGCGTTCGGGCCTGGGCGAGTTGGCCCTGCCGGAAAACGAGCCGGGCTCGTCGATCATGCCGGGCAAGGTCAATCCGACGCAGTGCGAGGCCATGACGCAGGTCTGCGTGCAGATCTTCGGCAACCACGCCGCGCTCACCTTCGCCGGCAGCCAGGGCCACTTCGAACTCAACGTCTTCAACCCGGTGATGGCCTATAACTTCCTGCAAAGCGTGCGCCTGCTGTCGGACGCCGCCATCAGCTTCACCGACAACTGCGTCGTCGGCATCGAACCGCGCCTCGACAACATCAAGCGCGGCCTCGAAAACTCGCTGATGCTGGTCACCGCGCTTAACGGCCGCCTGGGCTACGACATCTGCGCCAAGATCGCCAAGACCGCCCACAAGAACGGCACGACCCTGCGCGAAGAGGCCGTCGGCGGCGGCTACCTGAGCAACGAAGAGTTCGACCAGTTCGTCCGCCCGGAAAACATGGTCCACCCGGGTTAAGCCGTTCCGAAAATCCGGTTTTTCAGCCCGGTCCTGTCTACGCAGGGCCGGGTTTTCTTTTGCCGTCGACAATGCCGGTTTTTACGTTATGAAGATGTGCTTCATAACGAAATCCGCCTGCCATTGCCGGAAGGAAACATGTCGAAATCCGATGCGTGCTTGATATGGATACGGAAGGCCGGCGGCCTGATTGCGGCGATCGCTGTCCTGTCCGTGGCCCCCCGGGCCTTCGCCGCCGACATCAAGGTCGCCGTCGCGGCCAATTTCAGCGATACGGCCAGGGACCTGGCTGCGGCCTTCCAGAAGAAGACCGGCCATACGGTGACCATGACCTTCGGCTCGTCGGGCAACTTCCTGAGCCAGATCGAACAGGGGGCGCCGTTCGAAGTCTTCCTGTCGGCCGATGCCGAACGCCCCGTCAAGCTCGAGGCCGAGGGGCTGGGCATCAGGGGGACGCGCTTCGTCTATGCCTACGGCACGCTGGTGCTGTGGTCCGCGACGCCGGGCTTTGTCGACAACAAGGGCGCCGTATTGGCCAGGGGCCAGTTCGAACACCTCAGCATCGCCGATCCGGCGGCGGCGCCTTATGGCGTGGCGGCAGTCGAGACGATGAAAAAGCTGGGTCTCTACGACACGCTGAGCCCCAAGATCGTCAAGGGGACGTCGATCGCCCAGGCCTATACCTTCGTCAATTCGGGCTCGGCGGAACTGGGCTTCATCGCCCTGTCGCAGGTCTATAAATTCCCGCGCGGCTCGGTCTGGTACGTTCCGAAGGACGATTATACGCCGATCGACCAGCAGGCCATTCTGCTGAAGCCCGGCGAAAGCGATCCGGCGGCGAAGGCCTATCTGGATTTTCTGAAGTCGCCCGAGGCCGTGAAGATCATCAAATCGTACGGCTACGAAGTAAAGTAACGCTTCCGGTGGCGGCCGGGTTTCCGGCCGCCGTAAACTATCCGCCGGCCAGGATGATGTGCGACGCCTTGATCAGCGCCTGGGCCGGCTGGCCGACCTCAAGCCCCATCTCGACGCAGGATCCGTGGGTGATGATGGCGGTCAGGGTCTTGCCGGCATCGAAAGCCAGCGTCACCTCGTCATTGACCGCCCCGGGGACGATCGCCGAGACCGTGCCCAGGAGCCGGTTGCGCGTGGAAAGGGGCAATCGTTCATGTCCGGCGGCCAGGATAACGAAGCTCGACTTGATCAGGGCGACGACGCCCGCGCCGGGGTTGAGGCCCATGTCGGTGACGCTTTCGCGCGTGACGATGGCGACCAGATCGATGGCGTCCGATACCTTTAGCGTCACCTCGGCATTGACGGCGCCGTCGACGACCTCGGTGACCGTGCCGTGATAGGCGTTGCGCGCCGAAGTCTTCATGGTGATGCTCCGCAGAAAATCCTGGAAATCGGCCCCTTCGCCGTCGAGCACGGCCTGGATCTGCGCGGCATAGGCGGACAGCACGGTTTCGGCGCGGCCGAAGGCTGCTATAAGGGCGTGGCCGGCCGGAGATACGCTGGCTGCCCCTCCCGAACGGCCTCCCGGCGCAGCCACGACCAGCGGCTGGCGCGACAGGTTGTTGAGCGCCTGTACGGCGTCCCACGCGCCCTTGTAGCTTAAGCCCACGGCCTTGGCTGCCGCAGAGATCGAGCCGTGGCGTTCGATCTCTTCGAGCAGGCGGATGCGCGCCGCGCCGACCGAATCGCCTGCGCGCTTCAACTGGATCAGGGCCTGGAGCGTGTCTTGTGAGATGAGAAGCGCCTTTGCGGAAGACCGGGCGCCATGCTAACGGCTTCGTCCGCGGCAGGCCAGAGCAGAAAATGGCGGAATGGATTCGGGAAACGACGGGCGGGCGCCTCTATCCGGCGGCAATGCCGCCTGATGATGTCGCGGGCTTGCGAAAGCAGGCTGACTCGTGGCTGCAAGGCCGTCCCGGGCGGCGCTTGCAGCCGGATGACTGGGACCGCGTGCCTGCGGTTATAAGGCGGAGCATGGCGCAGATCGCCAGGGAATGCATCGGGGAGGGGGCTCGGCCGGTCAGGGTTCTGCTGTTCGACAAGACGCCGGACTCCAATTGGAGCGTCGCCTGGCATCAGGATCGCGTCGTTGCCGTGCGTGAGCGCGCCGAGGTTCCGGGATTCGGGCCGTGGTCGATCAAGGACGGCGTGCCCCATGTCGAGCCGCCGGTGGCTGTCCTGGAAGGCGTGGCGACATTGCGGCTGCATCTCGACGACTGCGGCGCGGACAATGCGCCGCTTAAGGTCGCTCTGGGGTCGCATCGCCTCGGGCTTGTTCCGGCCGATCGGGCGGCTGCGGTGGCCGAGGCGCTTCCTGTCGAAGTCTGTGAAGCCGGCGCCGGCGATATTTGGGCGTATTCGACCCTGGTTCTGCATGCCTCGGAGCGGTCGCGCGCGCATGGGCACAGACGGGTATTGCACGTCGATTTCGCTGCGGCCGATTTGCCGGAACCCTTGCGCTGGCTGGACTACGTCAAAGAATAAGGCGCGGGAGCCGGGCTCTCCGCGCCTTATTTCTTGCGGGCGTGCATTCGGTCAGATGTGGCCGACGGCCAGCAGGGCGGCCACCATGGCCAGGGTCAGAAGGGCAAGGCCCGATGAGGGAAGGGTGAGGTTCATTTTCATCTCTCCTTGGTAGCGGCGATCAGAACAGGCCAGCGGTCAGAAGTGCGGCCAGCATGGCGATGGTGCCGGCGAACAGGGCGGAAACGGTGGCGTATTGAGCAGTCATGGTGTCTATCTCCTTAATCTATGCTGCGATGCACACCATATGCGCTTCCGGAACGCTGTTTTCAAGTTAAGGAAAGGTCATGAACGCGATTTAATATAGTAATAAAATCAGTTATTTAACATTACATATCGTTCATGATCGGCGGATTTTTGTGCGTCGCATCAAATCTATGCCGAATTATCCCAATCCGTTGGAAAATCTGCGAATTCCGCCGGCTGTTTTCGGATGGATCGACCGTGCCATTCTGTCGCAGGGCACAAAAAAGCCGTCCCGGGGGGACGGCTTTCGATTTCGACGCGCGAAAAATCTTACGGTTTGGGTTCCGGCACGTCGATTCCGTCCTTCATCATGTCGACCGCGCCGGCTGCGGCCGCGGTCATTTCCATGGGCGGGGCCATCACGATAGCCGAATTGTGCTCCGCGCCGATGTCGATGAAGGTCTGATACCGACGGTCATTCGTTATGACTGTTGGTATTAGTGCCCTATGTGCATCTCGCCGGAACCGGTGACGCGCGTCTGGACCGCGCCGGTGGCCTTGCCGATCGTCACGTCGCCCGAACCGTTGCTGTCGACATTGACCGATCCGGCGGTGCCGCCGAAGTCGACGTCGCCCGAGCCCGAGCCCCGGATCATGAAGGTCTGGGCCTGGCCGTCGGAGATGCGCACGTCGCCCGAACCCGACATGTCGAGCGAAACGGTGCCGTTGAGGCGCTGAATCTCGACATCGCTGGAACCGTTGTTGACCAGGGCGAAATTGCCCCCGACCGCGTCAACCTGCAGGTCGCCGGAGCCGTTGAGCCCGGCGCGGAGGGACCGGATGCGGCCCAGTTGCACGTCGCCCGAGCCCTGGCTTTGCAGGTCGACATCGCCGGCCTGGCGTACCGAGAAGGCGCCTGAGCCCGACAGCGAGATCTTGAGATTGCGCGTCGAGTCGATCGCGACGTCGCCCGAACCCATGCTGTCGATGATGGCGTCTCCCGATACCGGGCCCGCATGGATATGGCCTGCGCCGCTGTCGATGATGTTGAGCTGGCCGTTGACCGGGGCGATGTTCCAGTTGCCGCTGCCGTTCAGCACGAAGTCGAGGTTTTTCGCCGGGCCGATCTGGCCGAAGACATAGGCGCTGTCCTTCACCACGGCGTTCATCGGCACGCGGACGAAAACCAGCGGCAGGTCGTTGACATTCACCGCGCCCAGGCCCGACAGGAAGATGGTGCCGTGGGCATCGTCGTCGATGTCGTCCAGATTGATGCGGATATTGAGATTGGAGCCGTGCGACGAACTGAGGTGGCCGTTGAGCACGGTGACGTTGCCGCGCTTGGACACCATCAGGGTCGGCACCTTGACCTTGCCGTAGCGTACACGGATATCGATGTCACTGCGGTCTTCCGGCGTCACGACGACGCGGGCGACCATGTCCCGGAATTCGACCTGGGGACCGTCCGACAGCAGCCGGTACTGAGCGCCGGCGCCGGTCGCGGCGCCAAGGGCCAGCAGGCTGGCGGCAGACAGGGGTACCAGATAACGCATTCATACTCTCCAACTTTTTGGCCAGGGTATACGGAATACGCCTGTCCAGTCATGATTTAGGATGGAGTGTCGACCCCGCTAAATCAAATTAAAATCGAGTCATGAAGCAAATGTAACGCGTTTGGTTATGGTTTTGCGACTGCGAACAGCCGTCAGGCGTACAGCCCGCGTGCCCTGGCAAAGGCCAGGAACAGGTCGCCCCAGGCGTGGGTCGGCTTACCCACGACATTGCGCAGGCCGAAACCATGCCCGCCTTCCGGGAAAAGATGGGTTTCGACGGTGACGCCGGCCTTTTTCAGCGCCGCGCGGAATACCAGGGTATTTTCCACCGGCACGGTGGTGTCGGTTTCCGAATGGGTCAAAAAGCAGGGCGGCGTCTCCGGAGTCACCATCCGGTCGGGCGAATAGGTGACGATGGCGCCGTCCGATGGCGTCTTGCCCAGCAGGTTGGTGCGCGACCCCATGTGCGCGATCGAGGCGTCCATCGACAGGACCGGATAGATGGGGGCGGCGAGGTAGGGGCGGGCGCTTAAACGATCGGCGTCATCGACCGGCGCATAGACCTGGGTGTCATAGCGGGTGGCCAGACTGGCGCAGACATGGCCGCCGGCGGAAAAGCCCATGATGCCGACACGCGCCGGATCGACGCCGTATTTCGCCGCGCGGGCGCGGATCAGGCGCATGGCGCGCTGGGCGTCGCTTACCGGTGCATCGGCGGCATGGGCCCAGCCTTCGGCCGGCAGGCGGTAGAACAGCACGAATGCGGTGATGCCGAAGCTGTTGAGCCAGGCGGCCATCTCGTAGCCTTCGTGGTCGAGCACGATGCGCGTATAGCCGCCGCCCGGCGCGACGATCATGGCGGCCCCGTTGGGGTTTTTCGCCGGAAAGACGCACAGGCGCGGCTTCGAAATCCCCATGACCGAACGATGATAGACCGTGGGGTCCTTGCTGGCCTCGGTGACGGTTTCGACCAGGCCCGTGTTGAGCAGGCCCGGCCCCACGCCGCCCGGCCACAGGTCGATGGTCTCGGCGGGAGCCGGCCAGCCGGCGATGGTGTTGCGCTTTTCGGGGGGCACGTCGTTCTCCGGCGGCGGGGTCTGTGCCGATGCCGATAGCGCGCCCGACGCCAGCATGCCAGCCCCGGCCAATCCGCCGCCGAAAAATTGCCGCCTGCCGATCATGTGCGCCTCTCCACTATATGGGTCATTTGCGCACAGATTGGGACAAAAATCAGGGCTTGTCGACCACCATCTTGCCGACGGGGGCCAGCGCCAGCTGCGCCAGCTGGATGTCCTTGTAGGCGAACGGAATGCCGATGATGGTAATGGCTTCCAGCGCCGCGCTGAAGACGTGGATCAGCGCGATATACCAGCCGGCGAACAGGAACCAGATGATGTTGAGCAATACGCCCAGGCAGCCGCTGACGGCGTCGGCCTCGCCCGTATAGGCGGCGCGGTCGACGATCTGGCGGCCGAAAGGCCAGAAGACGAAGCTGGCGATTCGCCAGGCCGAAAAGCTCCATGGCAGGCCGACGATGGTGACCGCCAGCACGCAGCCGCCGATCAGCCAGGCCACACCGGCGAAAAAGCCGCCGCACAGCAGCCACAACAGGTTCAGGATAAGCGTCATTACATCCTCACGTCATGCGTATTCCACAGCCGCACCGCAATACGGTATCGGGCGACACGACCGATTGCATGTTAATTTTGCGTCATCCGGCAGTCATGGCTCGTGATCACATGGGCTATGAAATCGCTTGCAACTCGCTGTTTTCGCGTAGTCGTCTACTTTGGCGATTGCGAATCGATTTCATAGCGTCCGGCTTTTTTCTTGTTGCAGTGCCCAAAGGCTTGTCCGAGTTTTAACGATGGAGGTAATGTTTACTTGAAACGGCGAACAGCGCGATGTCCTGCGGTGTCTTTCGCCTTACGATCATATTCTGCGTTTTTTTTGAGACCGGATGCCCGTACGGCGCGAAGGAGAAGCATGTGAACGATATCATCAACCTCAACAGAGTACGGAAAAATAAGACAAAACAGGCGCAGAAAAAAACGGCCGAACGTAACCGCGCCATTTACGGCCTGCCCGCGGCCGAGCGGAAGGCTGTGCGCGCCGCGGAAGAGAAGGCGCAGGAGCGATGGGCGCAAAATCGACTAGTCAACGATGACAAAGAGAAAAAGGTTGACGACGAACAATAAAAAGCGACAGATTTAGCTGACCGAAATGGTCTGGGGCAAATAATACCGGGAGCTCGCGCAAAAGGTCCCGGACCAGCGGTTATTCAGTGGTACGCCACGCAGCCGCCTGGAGGGGGAGGCAAAGGTCATGAAACCGGGAGAAAATCATGCCTGGCCTGAAAAAAAGATCAGTCAACCTGGCCGGACACGCTACCTCCGTCGCCTTAGAACCCGAGTTCTGGGCGGTGCTGGAAACCATGTCCAAGGAACGTCGAATCAGCCTTGCCGCGCTGATCGCCGAACTGGACCAGCGCCGGGGCGAAAGCCTTCTGGCGTCCTATTGTCGCCTGTCGGCGCTTGCCTACGCGCAATCCGGCGGCGGACTCAAACGCAAACGGGCATAATTCTGTGTGAGCGCTGATTATTGGCGTTGGATGAGAACATAGGGTGTACTAAGCTGCCCCGATGGAATCTGTAACGACGAAAATCAGCGATCTGGCATCGCCCCGCGCGGCCCAAGCCAACCTGTTCGACGGCTTGAACCCCGAACAGCTGGAGGCCGTGCGTGCCACGGAAGGTCCCGTGCTGGTGCTGGCCGGCGCCGGTACGGGCAAGACGCGCGTGCTGACCACGCGCATCGCTCATATCCTGCGGTCGGGCCTGGCCCGGCCGTGGGAAATCCTGTGCGTCACCTTCACCAATAAGGCGGCGCGCGAGATGCGCGAGCGCACCGAGCGCATGATCGGGCCGTCGGCGGAAGGGTTGTCGAACCTCGGCACCTTCCACTCGATCGCCGCGCAGATCCTGCGACGCCATGCCGAGCTGGTCGGGCTGAAGTCGAACTTCACCATCCTCGACGACGACGACCAGACGCGCCTGATCAAGCAGATCTTCGAGGCCGAAAATATCGACCAGAAGCGCTGGACGCCCAAATCCTTTGCCTGGCACCTCGACCAGTGGAAGAACAAGGGGCTGACGCCGGACAAGGTGCGCGGCGACGGCACCGAATTCGCCGGCAACCGCGGCCAGAAGCTTTACGCCCTGTATCAGGAGCGCCTGCGGGTGCTGAACGCCTGCGACTTCGGCGACCTGCTGCTGCATAACCTTAAACTGCTGACCGACAACCCGGATGTGCTGGAACGCTATCATGCGCGCTTCCGCTACGTGCTGGTCGACGAATACCAGGACACCAACGTCGCCCAGTACCTGTGGCTCCGGCTTCTCACCAACGCGTCGCGCAACCTGTGCTGCGTCGGCGACGACGACCAGTCGATCTATGGCTGGCGCGGCGCCGAGGTCGACAACATCCTGAAGTTCGAGCGCGATTTCCCGGGCGCCAAGGTCATCCGGCTGGAACGCAACTACCGCTCGACCCGGCATATCCTGGCAGCCGCCTCCGGCTTGATCCGCGCCAACAGCGCGCGGCTGGGCAAGACGCTGTTCACCGACCAGCAGGGCGGCGAAAAGGTCCGCGTCCAGGGCATATGGGACGGCGCGGCCGAAGCGCAGTTCATCGCCGAGGACGTGGAACGCCAGAAGAAGGCCGGCCGGAACTATGCCGACATGGCCATCCTGGTGCGCGCCTCGTTCCAGATGCGCGCCTTCGAAGAACGTTTCGTCATGCTGCAGATCCCGTACATCGTGGTCGGCGGCCCCCGCTTCTTCGAACGCGCCGAAATCCGCGACGCCATCGCTTACCTACGCCTGATCCAGTCGCAGGATGACGACCTGGCGTTCGAGCGCATCATCAACGTGCCCAAGCGCGGCATCGGCGACGCAACCGTACAGAAGCTTCTGCAGCAGGCGCGCCTCAGTGGCCAGAGCGTCATGACGGCGGTGCGCGACCTGGTCGAGACCGACGAATTGCCGGCCCGGACGAAAACGCCGCTGATCGCGTTTTTGCGTGATTACGACCGCTGGGTAACCCTGTCGAAATCGACGAAGGCCGAAGTCGTGCTCGACACCATCCTGACCGACAGCGGCTATTACGACATGCAGCGCGCCGACAAGACGTCGGGCCAGACGCGCCTCGACAACCTCAAGGAACTGGGCGACTCGATGGCGGCGTTCGACACGCTCGAAGCCTTCCTCGAACACGTCGCCTTGGTCATGGACCTGGAACGCGACAACGGCGGCAATTCCGTGCGCCTGATGACGCTCCACGCCGCCAAGGGCCTGGAATTCCCCGTCGTCTACCTGCCGGGCTGGGAGGAGGGCATCTTCCCGTCGCAGCGCGCCATGGACGAAAACGGCCTGAAGGCGTTGGAAGAAGAGCGCCGCCTGGCCTATGTCGGGCTGACGCGGGCGCGGGAGGAGGCACGCGTCAGCTTCGTCGCCAACCGCCAGGTCTATGGCCGCTGGACCAGCCAGATTCCATCGCGCTTTGTCGACGAACTGCCGATCGAAAATGTCGATGCGTCGTCGGTGACGGGCTACGGCAATTCCGGCTGGTCGCAGCCGCAGAGCCGCTGGGACAAGGCGGGGTATGAGCCCAACTATACCAAGCGCGACGCCGCCGCGGCGACGCCGGCCCAGGCCGCGCGTTCGAATGTACTCAGCGGCACGCGCGCGGTTCCCGACTATCCCCGCCCGCAACCGCACCGCCAGGCGGCCGCGCCGAAGCCCGAGGGCAAGAACCTGAAGCTCGGCGAGCGCGTCTTTCACGTCAAGTTCGGCTACGGCTTCGTCACCGAGGTGGAGGGCAACAAGCTGGTCGTCGATTTCGAGACCAGCGGCGAAAAGAAGGTCATCGACAGCTTTGTTGACCGGGCCTGATGGACGGCTGGGTGACGTCAGGCAAGGTCCGGGCGCGCGAAGTGCCCGAGGCCGAGGGCGGCGGGCTTGAAATCCTGATCGACGGCCTGACGACGCAGGGCCGCTATTACAAGCCGCTGGTCTACGAATTCTTCCGCAAGGTGTGGAAGGGCAGCCGTCCGGCGTGGGGCGACCACGCCGTCGAAATCCGCATGGAACATATCGGCGATCCGCCGTGGATGGACCTGGACAACCTGGCCAAGGCCTTGCTCGACGCCATCAAGGGCTTCGTCTTCCATGACGACAGCCAGGTGGCCAGACTTTTGGTTGAGCGCCATCCCGGCGAGCGCGAGCAGATCAGCATCCGGGTTTACGCGCTGAGGCGCTAAGCCGCCTCTTCCAGTATCGCCGGTAACTGCCGGGCGTTGTCGATGCCGTGGAAGCGGACATAGACTTCGTCGGCGGTCCCGATCAGGTCGTCCGGCAGTTTCGGACCCGAACAGGCGCAGAAGATGATGCCGGCGTCGCGGAAGGTGGCGTAGGCCTCTTCATTCCACCAACTGGCATGGCGGAACTCGACGACATTGCGCCGATGGGGGCTCCAGTTGTGCGACGGTGGTCCGCAGCAACTCCTTCGAATGACGCACGGACGGCGGCAGCTGGAACAGCAAACAGCCCATTTGCTCGCCTAAAATCATGTGCTCGCCTAAAATATCGGCGACATAGCCGAAGTCCCTGACCCGTCAGGGCGCCGCTGTCACGACCAGCAGGCCAGGCCGCCCCACAGGGCGATGATGACCGCATAGAAGGCCCACCACGCCAGGAGCCCGGCATGGGCGTACTTCTGCCACTCCGACCAGCCGTCGCCATAGCGGTTGCGTTCGTTATAGACGAAGTAATAGGTGACGATCTGGTAGACCGTGCCGAGCGTCGCCAGGAAGGCGAGGACCGAGGCGAACTGCACAGGCCCGGCCGGCCAGTGGACAAACAGGGTCGAGGCGTCGTCCAGGTTCGACAGCCAGTGATGGAAGACCAGGACGGCGATGATCCACAGCGCGGCGATGCCGGCCGAAATGATGCTGGCGCGGACCTGTTCCTCGGTCGGGCGATAGTGCCGGTCGGCGCCGCGGAACAGGGACAGGAAGGTCAGGCCGCAGGTGATCAGCGTGATGATGGTCAGGACCTTGGCCGTGTCCGGGCTCATCCACCAGCCGACGCGTTCATAGCGGTTGAGGTTGGTGGCCGTCTCGAAGGCCGTGGCCTTGTTGCCGTTGAACAGGAAGTGCAGGCCGCCGGTGGCCGACGCCGGACCCGGGTCTTCGCTGTCCTGCTGGTTGAAGAAGCCCTGGGCCTGCGCCGGCACGAAGGCCGAAAGGCCGTTGCGTGTCGTCAGGATCAGCCGGCCGTCGGTGTCGACCGTCACCTCTACCGTGTTGATGAGGCGGGTAATGGCGCCTTCCAGGCCGCCATAGGCACGGCGCGTGGACACATACTGGCCCTTGAGGCCGTCATAGTAGTTCTTGTGGTTGGCATAGGCCTGGTCGGGCGTCGGCATCAGCGGCGGCCGCACCAGGTCGCCGGACAGGTGGTCGAGCAGCAGGCTGGGATAGGCGTTGGCCAGGTTCTCGCCCGTCTGGGTATTGGTGCTGACGAAGATGCCGAGATTGAGCTCCGGCACGATCACCAGGTTCGAATTGAACCAGAGGGTCGAACCGCCGTGACCGTAGGTGACATAGCCCGACGGCGCCGTGCGGATCATCAGGCCCGACGCCCAGCCGTTATAGCCTTCGGGCATGCGCAGCATCGGCGTGCGGAAGGCCCGCGCCGAGTCGGCATTGAACAGTTGCACGCCGTCGAGCACGCCGTTGCCCAGCATCAGTGACATGAAGCGCGCCATGTCCTTTGCCGTCGACGAGGCGCCCAGCGCTCCCGACATCGGAATGACGTGGTCGAAAGGCTGGGCCTCGTAGGTCGCGCCGTCCCATACGAAGCCGTCGGACAGGTCCTGGGTCAGGACGTTGGACAGGGGCTGGGGCAGGCCTTCGACCTCGGGATTGGCGACGGCGTATGGCTCGCGCAAGGAGGTATGGTCCATGCCGAGCGGCTGGAAGACACGCGCCTCCATCAGCGACGGCACGTCCTTGGCCTGGGCGGTCTGGACCAGCGCGCGGGCGGCCAGTTCCGGGCCGAAATTGGAGTAGGAACTGAAGATGCCGGGATCGCGCTCGCGGTGCGGCTGGTGGTGGCGCAGGTAGGAATCGACCCCGGGGATGCGGCTGGGATTGAGCGTGAACAGGTGGCCGAGGCTTGTGTCCTCGAAGCCGCCCGTATGGTCCATCAGGGCGCGCAGGGTCAGCGGCCGGAAGCGGCGGTCGTCGCTGAAGATGTCGTTCGGCACGTACTGCGCGATCGGGGCGTCGAGCTTGATGCGGCCGGCCTCGATCTCCTGGCGGGCGACGATCCAGGTGAAGACCTTGGAGATCGAGCCCAGGCGGAACAGGCTGTTGTTCGGGTCGACACGGCGCACGGGCGACAGGCGGTCGTAACCGTAGCCCTTGACCAGGATTGGCGTATTGCCCTGGACGACGGCGACAGTCACGCCCATGACGTGGTCACGCTGCATCAGGGTACGCACGACCGAGTCCGTATAGGTTTCGATGTCGTCGGCGCTGATGGGCGTCGCGGGGTTGCGGGGCGTGACCGGGGTCACGGGCTGGGCCGACACAAGGCTGGGGTTGGTGGCCACCGTCACGGCGGGGGGCGGGGCGCCGTTCACGGTCGGGAAGGTGGCGGGCAAGCCGGCCGGCGGTGCCGGCAATTGCTGGGTCGGTTGCTGCGGGGCCGGGG
>CAKZJB010000134.1 GCA_936940865.1 uncultured Asticcacaulis sp.
CTCCTCCCCATCGTTAGATGGGGAGGGGGACCGCGAAGCGGTGGAGGGGGAACTTCCGGTCGGTCAATCTGCCGTGTAAGTGTCGGTTTTGCTGGCCGGATACAAGGGCGGAGGGTAAAATTTCGCCATGAAACCGCTCAGCCGATTCCTGCTCGAATTCCTCAAGACCGAAGCCGGTTCAGGCGTCCTGCTGGCGACCTGCGCGACCGTGGCCGTCATCTGGGCGAATACGCCGTGGGCCGGGACTTACCAGGCCATTGTCCACCACGACCTGCCGGGGCCGTGGGGCCATGCCTGGCCCGTGGCGGAATGGGTCAAGGAAGGGCTGATGGCGGTCTTCTTCTATATGGTCGGCCTTGAGATCAAGCACGAGATCCGCGAAGGTTCGCTGTCGGACCCTAAGACCCTGGCCCTGCCGGTGGGCGCGGCGCTGGGCGGCATGGTCGTGCCGGTGAGCGTCTATCTCTCCGTCAACGCGTGGGGCGGTGACCTGCGGGGCTGGTCGATACCCGTGGCGACCGATATCGCCTTTGCGCTGGCCGTTCTGGGCATGGCGGGGAAGGGGATCCCGGCGTCCCTTCGCGTCTTCCTGCTGACACTGGCCATCGTCGACGATCTCGGCGCCGTGGTGATCATCGGCGTCTTCTACAACTCGGCCTTTTCCTTGCCGTGGATCGCGGGCCTGCTGGCCGTCCTGGCTGCGACCGTGGCGGTGCGCTTCATTCCCAGGTCTCCGTTGGCGGTCCATCTTCTGCTGTTCGTCCTGGCCTGGTGGTTGACGCTGAAAGCCGGCATCAGCCCGTCGCTGGCGGCGGTGGCTTCCGCCTTTTGCGTGGCCACGCCGCGGATCGAAAAGCTGATCGAAGCCATCCACCCCTTCGTCGCCTATATCGTCCTGCCTTTGTTCGCCTTTACCGCCTCCGGCTTCTCGCTGGCCGGGGCGGGCGCGGCCCTGTTCGCCGATCCGCGGTTCCTGGGCGTGGCGCTGGGGCTTTTTGTCGGCAAGCAACTGGGGGTATATGCCGCAGCGCGGGGGCTGGTTGCCGCCAAACTGGCCGTCCTGCCGCAGGATGCCACGCCGGCACAGCTCTACGGGGTGTGTCTTTTATGCGGCATAGGCTTCACAATGAGTCTTTATCTGGCGGCTCTGGCGTTCCCGGCGGGGGATAAAACGGCCGAAATCGCGGCGAAATCGGCGATTGCCGTGGCGTCAATTCTGTCCGCCTGTGCGGGTGCAGCAATCCTCAATCTGTCGCAACGGACGCAAAAAATACACGTTTAAGCAATGTTTTCCGCCGATATTGGCGGTAAGCCCTGGTGATCGGGATGTTTCCAAAGTATTGGAGGCAAGTATTTCCGTAACGGAAATGCTGCGTCGCAATATCCGTGGCAAACAGCGTTTGTTTCCGTGCACGTCATGTGCTAGACCATGCAGTAATCGCGGGCCGCCGGAATCCCGGCTTTTCTTGCCCTTACGGCCAGCGGGACAAAAAATACAAAGTCCTCAAGCAGAGATGAAATTTACCTAAGGGAAAGTTATGCAAAGCGCCACCAATTTACTGAAATATCGCCATCTGAGCCACCTGATGGCGGGGGTTGCCGGCGTCGCCTTGCTGGCCGGGATTCCCGCAGGCGCCCAGGGCCAGACCAAGCCGGCCGCCGCCAAGGAAGACACGACCATCATCGTGACCGCGCAGAAGCGCGAGCAAAAGCTGCAGGACGTGCCGATCGCGGTCACCACGATCTCGGCCAAGCTGCTGCAGGACGCGGGCGTCCATGACATCAAGGACATGCAGATCCTGACGCCGGGCCTGACCGTCACCTCGACGCAGAATGAAACCCTGACCACGGCGCGTATCCGCGGCGTCGGCACGGTGGGCGACAACCCCGGGCTGGAATCGTCGGTGGGCGTGGTTATCGACGGCGTCTATCGTCCGCGCAACGGCGTCGGCTTCGAAGACCTCGGCGAAATGGAGCGCATCGAAGTGCTCAAGGGGCCGCAGGGCACCCTGTTCGGCAAGAACACCTCGGCCGGCGTCATCAACATCATCACGAAGAAGCCGCAGTTCACCTTCGGCGCCGATGGTGAAGCGACCTTCGGCAACTTCAACTATCAGGGCTATGCCGCCTCGGTCACCGGTCCGATCGTCGATGACCTGGTTGCCGGCCGTCTCTATATCGCCAAGCGTTCGCGTGACGGCTATACCGACGTCAATACCGGCGTCGGCCCGCGCACGCTGAAGGCCGACCAGGACCAGGACTTCTCGACCGTCCGCGGCCAGCTTCTGTTCACGCCCAATGACGATGCCGAAATCCGCGTCATCGGCGATTACAGCCATCGCGATGAAAACTGCTGCGTCGCCGTGCAAACCCGCACCGGCCCGACGGGCGCCATCATCAACGCGCTCTCCGGCGGCAACGGCGTGGCTGCGACCGCCGATCCGTCGGCGCGCCTGGCCTATTCCAACCGCGACACGCACCAGGTCGTGCGCGACGGCGGGATGTCGGTCGAAGCCAACTTCAAGCTGCCGAATTTCTTCGACTCGAAGCTGACCTCGATCACCGGGGTGCGCGACTGGATCGCCACCAACGGCCAGGACCTCGACTATTCGGGCGCAGACATCCTGTATCGCCGCGACAACGGCCAGTTCAACGCCCGCTTCAAGACCTTCACCCAGGAAGTCCGCCTGGCCGGCGGCACCGAGCACAGCGACTGGCTGGTCGGCGGTTTCTACGCCAAGGAAGACCTGACGCGGAACGACTCCTATGTCTACGGCTCGTCCTATGAGCCCTATATCGGCCTGCTTCTTTCGAGCGGCACGGACCCGACCTTCGTCGGCCGCCTGACCAGCCCCGACGGCGTCGCGGCGCACGCCACCGCGCATTTCGTGCCGGGGCAGGGAGCTCAGGACCGCTACACCCAGGGCGACACCAGCTATGCGCTGTTCACCAACGACTCGTGGCGGACGGGCCAGCTCGAATTCACGCTGGGCCTGCGCTATACCAACGAGAAGAAGGAGATGACCGCAGCCTACAGCAACACCGACGGCGGTGCGGCCTGCGGCGCGGCGCTGACGCAGTACACCAAGGCGGCGACGCTGTACGCCACCTATGGCGGCCTGGTCGGCGCGGTCACCCACGGCGCCAACCCGGTCTGGGCCAACGCCATCTCGACCGGCGCGGCCACGACCCTGGTCGGCGCCATGTGTCCCTTCTGGGCCAATCCGGCCTTCAGCGGCCGCATGGTGTCGGACAGCCATTCCGAAGGCGCCTTCTCGGGCACGCTCAAGGCGGCCTGGCACGTCAACGACAACCTGATGACCTATGTGTCGTACGCCCGCGGCTACAAGTCGGGCGGCTACAACCTCGACCGCGCCCAGACCGGCGTCACCCCGGACTCGTCGCTGTGGTTCCCGGCGGAAACCGTCGACAGCTACGAACTCGGCTTCAAGGGCTCGCTGCTCGACAAGGACCTGCAGCTCAACGTCACCCTGTTCGACCAGAAGTACCAGGACTTCCAGCTCAATACCTTCCTCGGCACGGCCTTCGTGGTCGAATCGATCCCGGAAGTGGAGTCCAGGGGCTGGGACGCCGACCTTTACTGGCGCACGCCGGTTCCGGGCCTCAGCCTGCAGGGCGGCGTGTCCTATTCGGACACCAGGTACGGCAAGTTCACGGCGTACGACCTGATCAACCCGGCGCACTTCCCGGGCCTGTCGCTGCTGCCCGGCGCCCAGATGTCGTTCGCGCCCAAGTGGACCTCGTCCCTGGCGGCCACGTGGAGCGGCAATGTCGGCGGGCTTCGCACCTCGGCCAACCTGACGGCCAAGTATTCGTCTAAGTACAATACCGGCTCCGACCTGATCCCGTACAAGGAGCAGGCGGCCTACACCCTGGTCAACGGCCGTATCTCGATCGGTCCGCAGAACCGCCGCTGGACGGTGGAAATCTGGGGCCAGAACCTGACCAACGAGGTCTACAAGCAGGTCGTGATCAACGCCCCGCTGCAGGGCCAGGGCTTCCAGTCGACGGTCCAGTCGAACGGCACCTATTACAACCAGGCGCTCGACTCGAATACCTACGACGCGTTCCTGGGCCAGCCGCGCACCTACGGCATGACCCTGCGCGTGAAATACTGAGCCTGAAGCGAAAAAGGCAGACGAAGAAGGCGGTTCCGGAAGGGGCCGCCTTTTTTCTTGCGCGTTCCAAGCTGTACAATGGTTAACTTGACTTGAGCCTGACCCCGGTAAAGGCTCGCCGGGGCAGCAAGGGAACGCAAGATGGATCGAAGGACTTTCCTGGCGGGCGCCGCCACGCTGGGTGTCAGCGCACTCTGGGCCGCGCGCACGGCGGCGGCGTCTCAGGTCGCGTGGCGCGAGGACCGGACGCTTTATCCGCAAGGCGTTGCGTCGGGCGACCCCGACGATCACAGCGTCATCCTGTGGACCCGGCGGCCGTTCGCTGAGGGCGATCGCCACGAATTGACCGTCGAAGTGGCCCGCGACGCCGGTTTCAAACAGGTCGTGGCCCAAAAGCGGGTGCCGGTGCTGGCGGCGGCAGACTGGACCTGTCGCGCCCTGGCCGGCGGGTTGGCGCCGGCGACGGAATACTGGTACCGCTTCACCGACGACGCGGGCGCGGGCAGCCGTATCGGCCGTACGATCACGGCCCCGCGGGTCACGGACCCGCGTCCGGTCCGCTTCGCCTTCGTATCGTGCAACAGCGTCAATGAAGGGGCGCAGAACGCCTATCGCCGCATGATCTGGGAAGACGCGCGCGCGCCGGCCGAACAAAAGCTGGGCTTTGTGCTCCACCTCGGCGACTTTATCTACGAAGTCGTCGAATATCCCGATGAAGTGTCGCACCGTTATGCGCGCACCGTCTACGATCTCGGGCGCATTCCGGACGGGCGCAAGGTCGGCAATTTCCACGTGCCGACCACGCTCGAAGGCTATCGCCACGTCTACCAGGCGCATATCAACGATCCCGATATCCAGGACGCGCGCGCGTATCTCCCGTTTGTCGCTATCGGCGACAATCACGAATTCTCGTGGCAGGGCTGGCAGAGCTTCATCAAGTACGGCGGCAAGGCCGAGCCGGCGCAGCGTTTGCGCGTCGCGGCCAACCAGGCCTGGTGGGAATACGTCCCGTCGCGCGCCCGCAAGGCGTCGGGTAGTGCGCTCGATCAGTTCAATCCCCCCGTCGTCATGGATGTGCCGATCGAGACCTTCGACGACGATGGTTTCGGCACCGAGCCCAACAACCGCATCGCCGTCGCCAGCCTGACGGCGTATCGCAATTTGCGTTACGGCAAGCACGTCGACCTGATCCTGACCGACTTCCACAGCTACAAGGCGGCGGATCCGACGGACCGGCCCGAGGCGGAAGCGCTCGACTCGGGAGAGTACCCGGTCCTCCCGCAGGAGTGGATGGAAATCGTCGATGGCGGAAGGGACTTCGACGGCGGCAAGCCTCCAGCGACCATCGCGGTCGGCGACAAGAGCATCCCCAATTATCGCAAGAACGAGCCCGCTTATACGATGCTCGGGCGGGAGCAGAAGGCGTGGCTGAAAGCGCGGCTGACGGCATCGACCGCGACCTGGAAGGTCTGGGGCGCGACCAACGGCACGCTCGACGCGCGGACCGACCCGCAGAACCTGCCCGAAGGCCTGGTTCCGACGAAGTGGCCGGGCAAGGATTTCGGCGTCTTCCCCGGTGTCGACTTC
This sequence comes from uncultured Asticcacaulis sp., assembly GCA_936940865.1. GTDB lineage: Bacteria > Pseudomonadota > Alphaproteobacteria > Caulobacterales > Caulobacteraceae > Asticcacaulis. The sequence continues at coordinate 5,727 of CAKZJB010000134.1, forward strand.
AGCGGGGCGTTCGCCGAGCGCGCGGAAATCTACGACCTTGTCCGCGACCGCAAGGTGTCCGGCTTCGTCACCGTATCGGGCGACCGCCACAGCTTCTGGGCGGGCTATGCCGCGCCAAGACTGCCGCCCGCCGGCTTCGACCCGGTGGGTTTGAGCTTTATCACCGGTTCGATCTCGGCGCCCGGCATGGCCGAAGCGATGGAATATGCCAAGGTGGATGCGTTTCTCCCGCTGTTCGTGCGCAAGGTCGAAGGCGCCGCCCCGGAGACGACGGTCAATCTGACGATGAAACGCGGGGTGCGCTCGGCGCTCGAATATGCGAAGAGCGGCGACCTCGTGAAGGCGAGGGCGCTGACCAACCCGGACGTGGCGCCGCACCTGGAATTCGTCGACATGGCCGGACACGGTTATGCTGTCGTCACCGCCGGACCCGACGCGATCGACACCGAATTCGTCTGTATCGTCCGGCCGGTTACGCGGGCGACGACGCCCGATGGCGGGCCGTTGCGGTATCGGGTCTTGCACAGCGCCAAGCTTTGGCCGGCGGGCACGGCGCCGAAACTGGAGCAGCGTGTGTTGGAGGGGGATGCCAAGCTGTCGGTTTGAATGGATGGCAAAGAGCTTTACATAGCTCTCATAACGAAGCGACGAAAAGGGAACCGCAAGAATAGGTTTCGCGATGCATCAACCAAAGAGATGCGGCGGTGGGCGGTCTTACTTTTTTATGGAATATGGGAACAGTTATTCCATTCTGCCCCCTTTTTCTCGGGTGTTTATGGAATGTCACGTGGGACCAACGCCAACGTATACCTAAATATTACACAAAATGGACATACCTATGAGTTGCTTGGTAAGACGGTCAGTGGCTATGACTTCACGGCGGGCGTTGGCATTCATGAAGGTCTTCATGCGATGGAGGTAGGGGGCTCGGCTCGGGCGGAGGCTTTAGTTCGATTGGCGGAGCTTGACCATGTAGGCGTGCCGATTAATCGGCTTGCTATGCGGCAGGTTCTTACTGATATGGGGCGTAATTATGATGATCTGCCGTGGCGAGTAAATAAAACTACTCCGTATTTCCCAGGTTTGAAATTTTGATCAGAGGTTGTGTAATGGCTATTTGGCGTTCGACAGATGTAGTTGACGGGAAGCGTTATCGACTCGGCCTTTGCCAAGATACTGACCGCCGTAGATATTTCCGACTTTTGCCAATGGAGGAAAATCTTGACGATATGCAGGATATTTTCCATGTTACAGAGGTAGTGCTGAACGAATTATTGAAGCGTAGAGATTTAATAGCCATATCTGAGGCGGTTACACTTTCGGACGGTCGCAAATATTATGTTGATGCTCATGGTATTTGGCTTACTCCGGAGGAGGATAACCAAATATTTTCTGGTGTTGGCGCCAAAGAATTTAAATGGAGTACGCCATTTCCCCCTAGGTTTTTATAGTTTTGTTGATTATGCCGCGACGGTGTCCCCTAAGTTTACATGGGTAGGTGTTTCTACAGAAAAAAGGGGTCAGAGTCACTGCTGTCCCACAGGATTTGAAGTATAGGGCGGCCTGATTCTGCATCTTATGATACAATGGCATTACCACATCCCATTGATTCATAAGTGAGAACCAGACCTTGGCGCACCATAGCACAGTTTTCGGACAATTCTTACGTTTAGTCCCGAGACATGAGTTTGACAGCCTCTCTCGGGCACACCACGCAGGTTCGCCGCTGCGGTCGATGAGCCGCTTTTCGCAATTCGTGGCCCTGGCCACTGGTCACCTTGCGCACCGCCACAGCCTGCGCGACGTCGTCGCCAACCTTCAAGCTCAGGGCTCCAGGCTCTATCATCTGGGCGTACAGCCGGTGGCGCGATCGTCATTCGCCCGCGTGAACGAGGCACAGCCCTATACGCTCTACGAAGCCCTGCTTGGGAGGCTTTATGATCGCTGCCAGCGCTTGGCGCCGCGTCATGGCTTCCGTTTCAAGAACAAGCTCTATTCAATGGACAGCTCGCTGATCGACCTGTCGCTTCGCATCTTCCCCTGGGCGCACCTGGCGTTAGGCAAGGCGGCGATGAAACTGCACCTTGGACTGGACCATGACGGCTTCCTGCCAGCCTTCGCGGTTATCACCGATGGGCGCGTTCACGACATGATTGGCGCAAAACAGTTCGCCTTTAGCAAGGGCTCGATTGTTGTCTTCGACAAGGGGGACAGCGATTACGGCTGGCGCCGGAAGCTGACCGATGCCGGCGTGTACTTCGTCACCCGCGCCCGCGGCAACATGGTGGCCAAGATTGTCGAAGATGGGCCGCCGGCCAAGGGGCAGATCAACTTCGACCGCCGCGTCCAACTGACCGGAAAGCAGAAGCACGGTCCCAGTCTCAAGCCGCTACGCCTGGTCGGCTACACCTGCCCCGATACAGGGAGGTCATATGAGTTCATGACCAATATCGAGCACCTGTGCGCTCAGACCATCGCCGACATCTACAAGAGCCGGTGGCAAGTCGAGCTGTTCTTCAAGTGGATCAAGCAGAACCTGAAGCTCAAGGGATTCCTCAGCACATCCAGGAACGCCGTCCTCACCCAAATCTGGGTCGCGCTCTGTGTTTGCCTCCTGATCGCCTTCCTCAAGTTCAGTTCATGCGCCCAGTTGACCATGCAGCAGATCGCACGGTTGCTACAGCTAAACCTGTTTCTGCGCCGAGACCTGCTTGAACTACTCAATGGCGAAACCGGTCCGCCAACAGAACAGCCCGGTCAAATGACATTAGCCCTATGATTTCGCTTGGGAAAATCCTGTGGGACAGCAGTGGGTCAGAGTCATTTCTGGTGGGTCGGTTCCGCCATGGGCCACTTCGGTCGAACGGCGATGTCTGCAAATAGGCAAAAGCGAAACACGCCGTAACGGCACAACGCAGCAGAATGAATCCGACTGCGCGGTCAAGCTGATCGCAGACCGGACGCGATCGCTCTACAACCTGATCTCGCCACCCTCAATCTTCGCCAGGATATCCGGCGTCAACGGCTGGAATACCTCGTCGCACAGGATGTAGAGCGGATCATCGGTCTTCGACGGATCGAAGCCTTCCTTGATCAGGTCCATTGTCTTGTACTCGAAGGTGCCCGTCGTCTCGACGTGCTGCAGCAGGCGCACGAAGCGCGGGCGGGCATGGGCGGGCAGGCGATCGTCCATATGCGACTTGAACGCCGCAAGATCGAAACCCTCGCACGCGATGATCGCGGCCATGCCGGCCTTGCCGTCGGCATCGGGCATGGGGACGCCGTAGATGATGGCCTCCCCCGACACCCGGCGCCTTCCGAGGTCGAGACGTTCTCGCCCTTGCCGTGAAAGGTATCGCCGGCGCCCGTCATCCCGCCGCAAGAGACCATCAATTATATCACTATTTACTTTTGAAATAAATTTTTATATATAACAATACCATCACCATCGATGGTCCGTGGAACGCGGAATTTTTCATATAATCAAAAGCATGCGGGGAGGTTCCCGGTATGCTTCAGGCAGGGGAAACGACCTATGAAACGGGTCATGAAGCTTTTGGCAATTGTGAGCGTATCGCTGTTGGCCGCCTGTGGTGGCGGTGGCGGTGGCGGCGGCGGGTCGAGCGGAGGCTCCAGCAGCAGCAGCAGTTCTTCGGCGCCGCCTCCGGCCACCCTCCCGGCCGTCGGCTCCACGCCCGCCCAGGTCGTCCAGGCCATGGCGCCCGGCATCAACCTCGGCAATACGCTCGAATCCGTCGACTCATGGGAAACCGCGCCGTTTTCTGTCTCCAAGGAGACGGTCTGGGGCAATCCCGTGGCGAACCAGGCGATCTTCAACGGCTATGCGGCGGCCGGTTTCAAGAGCGTGCGCATCCCGGTCACCTGGGGCCAATATACCGACGCCAACGGCACCATCGCGCCCTTCTGGCTGGCGCGGGTCAAGCAGGTCGTCGACTATGCGCGCAACGCCGGCCTCTACGTCATCATCAACATCCACCACGATTCGTGGATCGTGCCGGACGCGGCCCATCAGTCGGACGTGAACACCAAGATGAAGTCCTACTGGACGCAGATCGCCACCTATTTCAAGGACTACGACAACCACCTGTTGTTTGCCGGCACCAATGAAATCGCCATGCCGGCCACCTACACCGCGCCGACAACCGAGAACTGCACCGCGCAGTCGAGTTACAATCAGTCCTTCGTCAGCGCCGTACGCGCCACGGGCGGCAACAACGCGTCGCGCACTCTGATCATCCAGCACTATGCCACCAATATCGACTGGGGGCTGGACATCTGCCACGAGGCGACGTTGCCGACCGATAGCGCCAGCAACCGACTGATGGTGGAAATCCATTATTACACCCCCTGGGATTTCGTCGATTCCGGCTCGCCCGAGTGGCAGTGGGGCGCCATCGCGACCGATCCGACGGCCGTCAATCCTTGCTGCAACGAGGCCTATGTCCGCCAGGAACTCGACCGGATGCAAACGGCCTATACCAGCAAGGGCGTGCCGGTGATCATGGGCGAATACGGCGCCTACTCGAAAACATCCGGGCCAGGGATGGGCGTCACGAAATACGTCAATTACTGGGACGCCTATCTTACCTATGCGGCCGCTGCCCGGGGCATCGTTCCCTTCTACTGGGACATCGGCGCCATTATCGACCGCAATACCGGCGCGGTAAAAGACTCCGACCTTGTCAATTCGATCGTCACCGCGGTATCAACGAACCCGGAGCCGGCGGGATCGATCGGCGTCAACGGCAGCTGATCCTCCGGGGGGGCAAGCTTCGGCCGTCCGGCACGCCGGGCGGCTGAATCAGCTGGCAGCACCAAGTGAGGCAGGCATATGAACCGCTTTGTTTCCACATTTGCGCTGTCGGCGCTGATGATGCCCCTGGCCTGGGGGGGCGCCGAAACCGCCTCGGCCGAGGCAGCGTTCACGCTGCCCCAGCCGGCGCTCACGGCGCCGGTTCCGCGGCCCGCAGGCGCGGGCATAAATCTGAAAGTCCTGCCCTGGGCCGGATTTCATTCGGCCGTGTCCTATACGTTCGACGACTCCTCGCCGTCGCAGATAGAGAACTGGCCAAAGATCAAGGCCGAGCATGTCCGCAGCACGTTCTACATCGTCCCTAACGGCAGCGGCCAGAGCGGCTATGAAACAACGTTCAAGGACATTGTTGCCGAGGGGAACGAACTTGGCAATCACACCTGGCACCACTGCAAGGCGGCGCAGCTTGGCGGCGCGGATCCGGCCGGTTGCCCAGGCGGTTTCTCCGTGGACGCCGAACTCGACAAGACGACCGATTATATCAAGTCCCTGGGCCAATCGGACGTCTGGACGATGGCCTATCCGTTCGGGGATACGGGCTATACCGACGCCGTGAAACCCCGTTTCCTGCTGGCCCGAGGGGTTTTCCCCGGTCTTGTGGGGGCCAGCGACAACACCGATCCCTATGTCCTGCCGATGGTCGGTTATCCCGGTGATCCCAATCCGCCGGGCGGCGAGGACGTCTCGGTCTTCAATGCCGATCTTGACCGTGCCGAAGCCCAGGGCAAGTGGCTGATATTCCTGCTCCACACCTTGCTGCCGACCTCGAGCAACTGGGGCCTGGGCGAAAATGTTGCAGCCGTGACCGGCAGCATGGAGCACGCAAAAAGCCGCGGTATGTGGATCGACAGCGTCGTGAACATCGGCTCCTACTGGATCGGCGAACGGCTCGTCGAACACGCGGCGAAAACGGAAAGCGGCGGTGTTACGACGTGGTCGTGGACCCTGCCTCCCCATTTTCCCGGCGGCCGCGTGGTACGAGTGACCGTGAACGGCGGTACGTTGAGCCAGGCCGGAAAGGCGCTGGCCTGGGATCCTCATGGATATTATGAGGTTTCCCTGGATGCCGGCAGCCTTACCTGGAAAAAGTAGGCGCCGATCGCGTCCCCATTTGGAGACAGCGGACAACAGACGCCCCTACAGCCGGATATCGCCGCTTTCGATCTTGGCCAGCATGTCCGGCGTCATCGGCTGGAAGACGTCGTCGCACAGGATATAGAGCGGATCATCGGTCTTCGACGGATCGTAGCCTTCCTTGATCAGGTCCATCTTCTTGTACTTGAAGGTGCCCGTCGTCTCGACGTGCTGCAGCAGGCGCACGAAGCGCGGGCGGGCATAGACGGGCAGGCGATCGTCCATATGCGACTTGAACGCCGCAAGATCGAACCCGTCGCGCGCGATGATCGCGGCCATTCCGGCCTTGCCGTCGGCATTGGGCACCGGGACGCCGTAAATGATGGCCTCCTCGACCCCCGGCGCCTGGGCGGCATATTCGGCGACTTCCGACGTCGAGACGTTTTCGCCCTTCCAGCGGAAGGTGTCGCCGATGCGGTCGACGAAATAGAGATAGCCTTCCTTGTCCTGGCGCATCAGGTCGCCGGTGCGGAACCACTGGTCGCCTTGTCTGAAAACGTCGGTCAGCACCTTTTTCTGCGAAGCGGCCTTGTCGGCATAGCCGGAATAGGCGTGGCGGGCATCGTGGGCGATATGGCCGATGGCTTCGCCGACTTCTCCGGGTTTGCACTCGATGCACAGGCCGTTCAGGCCACGTTCGGGCATCTCGCTTTCCACGTCGAATTTCACAAGGCGGACATTGAACTTGTTGCGCAGAATCTTGGGCACGCGCGCGATCGCGCCGGAATGGCCGTCCAGATTGAACAGCGACACATTGCCCTCGGTCGAGCCATAGAACTCCATGATCTCGGGCACGTTGAAGCGGCGCTTGAAATTGTCCCAGACCTCGGGGCGCATGCCGTTGCCGAAGGCCATCTTCAGCTTGTGCTTGCGTTCGTCGTCCGGATTGGCCGCCGGCGGCGAATTGACAAGGTAGCGGCACAACTCGCCGATATAGACGATGTGCGTGATGTCCTGGGTGCGCACGTCATGCCAGAACTGACTGGCCGAAAACTTGCGCTTCAGCACGATGGTTCCGCCGTTCATCAGGGCCGCGCCGACGGCGCACAGGCCGGCCGTGGCGTGATAGAGCGGCAGCACGCAGTAGACGCGCTCACCCGGCTTCATGTCGGTCAGGCCGGCAAAGGCCTTCATGTAGAGCTGGGCGCGGGCGTTGGATATCTTGGCCGCCTTGGGCAGGCCGGTGGTGCCCGAAGTATAGATGTAGAGCGCGACGTCGTGCGCCTTGAGGCCCGATCGCGGCAGCCGGTCGGGGCGGACGGTGGACGCGCCCTTTATGGCGGCGTCCAGGCTGCGGCGCTTTTCGGTCTCCTGGTCGCGCGGCAGGTCCAGCACCCACACGGCCTGGAAGCGCTCTATCTGGCTTTCGACCTCCAGGAAGCACGGCATGGTCGTCGTATCGACAAGGGTCAGGGACGCCATCGAGATGTTGATGCAGTGGGCGAGCCCTGAGCCGGTCAGCGAGTTATTGATCAGGGCCGTGACGACGCCGATCTTGTTCAGGCCCAGCCAGATGGCGAGATATTCCAGCCGGTTCGGCATGAACAGGGCGACCGTGTCGCCGGCCTTCAAACCGCGCTGACGTCCCCAGTGGGCGTAGCGGTTGGCCATTACCTCGAGCTGCTGATAGGTGAGGGTGCGGCCCTCGAACATCAGCGCCGTGTGGGTGGGGAACTGGTCGGCGACCTTTTCGAAGTCGTCGCACACCAGGTTGTCAGCATCGGGGTCGACGCTGCGGATTCGTCCGAGGATACGCAGCAAACGCTTCAGGAAGACCGTATCGCGCTTGATCTTGGCAATGAAACCCATGCGGCTCTCGTTCCCCTGTTCGTTGTGCCGGATGCTATAGCGGAATCATGTTCATACAAAGCGTCAATATGTCGTGAATCGTGTTTTTTAAAGGCGTTGGTTGACGTTGCTGTGGGGGAAGGGAGTGGCGCTGTTAAATCGGCGCGGATGATGATCAGTCGGATACAGTTCACTTCGGCCCGCCCCGTTACCTATCGCGTTCACACATCTGTCCTTGACGGGGAAGCGGTCTGAAAGCCCGGCAGCCGAAAGTAAGAAACCCCACCACCGCATCTCGTCGCCTAAAGGCTCCTCGTGCGGTCCCCCATCGCTTCGCGACGGGGAGGTGCAAGCAAACTCCATCCCTTTGCACCTCCCCGTTTTCGAAGAAAATGGGGAGGGGGACCGCACGAGCGAGACTGGCGTAAGCCAACGAGCGAGATGTGGTGGTGGGGTTTCTTACTTTTTGAGCAACAGGCACGCACTCAGGCCGGCGAGTTTCGCACGGGGAGGACAGTGTGAATCCGATAGCCATAAATGGGGAGGGCCGAAGTGATCCTGATATCAGCTCGCACAGCGCGATCATCCCTATAGGCACGGGGATTTGGATAGGGCATAAGACCGTTCGTTAACAGATTCCGCAGGGACGCATGCCGACGCAGACCACGCCGAACGCCCAACCGGCCCCATCCGGAGCCATACACGCGATCGCGGCTTTCATCGACCGGCTGTGGAATGCCGATGACAAGACCCTGCGCTGGGTGCTGGGCGCGCTGGTGCTGGCGCTCGCCTGCTTCAACTTCCTGCGCGACCTCAACAATCCCAACCATGCCTTCTGGGACGAGTCCTATTACCTGACCTCGACCCAGCGCTATATCGAGCATACGGCGCAATATGCCTCGCACCCGCCGCTGGGCTTCATGTTCATGGATCTCGGCACCCAGATCGTCGGCGGCAACAAGGGGCTGAACACCCATCCCCTGGCCGAGGTCAAGAAGATCGACTCGCGCACCCTGGTGAACGGTTATGACTTCACCGGCATCCGGCTTCTGGCTGCCGTGTTCTCGGTGGCCGGCGCCATGCTGTTCTATTTGATCGTGCTGAAACTGACCGACGAGGCGTTCGAAGCCTTCGTCTTCTCGCTGCTGTTCGTGTTTGAAAACGCCTTTATCGTCCACTTCCGGGCGGCGCACCTCGATCCTTACCAGATGACCTTTACCCTGGGTTCGATCCTGGTCTGGCTCCATACCTTTGCGCGCGAGCCCAAGCGGCCGATCCTGACCTATGCCGCCTTCGGCCTGCTGTGCGGGCTCAGCTTCATGGTCAAGGTCAATTCGCTGGTCATGCTGGCGCTGGGCGGTTTCAGCCTGTTGCGCGACCTGTGGATGGAGCGCAATCGCCAGGCCTTGCTTCGCGGCCTGGTGCGCGGCGCCGCCATCGCGGGCGCCTTCGCCGCCACCGTCGCGGCCATCTTCTGCCTGCACACGGTCCTCAACAGACACGCACCCGATCCGAACACCGAGGCCGGAAAGCGCGACCTGCACTACATGACGGCGCGCTACCAGAACTGGATGAACGGCAAGACGCCCCTGTCGGCCGGGGTGCTGTGGGACGCCAGCTTCGGCTACTACCAGTACATGAAGCACGACTTCGACTTCGAGGTGAAGGCCGAGAAGAACGGCTCGCAGCCGATCGAATGGCCGCTGATGTCCAAGCCGATCAACTATCGCTGGGATTTCGACGGCAAGAAGACGGCCTATACGCAGATGGTCGGCAATCCGGTCAACTGGGGCCTGAGCATTGTGGGCCTGATCGCGGCCGCCGTCCTGATCCTCAGGCGCCGGTCGTGGAAGGATACGGATCTCGATAACCGCGACATGGGGCGGCTTGAGGTCATGTTCGCCATGTTCATGATCTTCTGGTGGGTGCACATCTATCTGGGCACCCAGCGCGTCATGTACATCTACCATTATTTCATCGGGCTGGCGCTCAGCTATATGATCGTGGCCCTGGTCTTCCGCATCCTGTCGCGGCGCTATGCCCTGGTGGCGAAGCACCGCTTCTCGATCCTTTGCGCCATCAGCCTGCTGATCGCCGGGGGCTTTCTGTTCTATTCTCCGCTCACCTACCACTACTATATCAGCCGCGACGAATGCGAACTGCGCAACGCGCCGTTCCCGGCGCTGGTCTGCCAGCCGGTAAAGAAGAAATGAGCTATCTGGACCTCGCCGCGCGCGGAAAGACGTCGGCCTGGCGATATTTCGCCACCTGGATCGTCGCCTTCATCCTGGCGATCCTGCTGGTGGTGCTGGTCATCGTGCCGATGGCCCTGCTGCACGTGGTGTCTAAGGACTTCGCCTCGCAGATGCAGTCACCGGATCATCCGCTGTCCTTCTACACGGGGACGGGCCTGACCTTTGCCTGTGTCATGGCCGGGTTCGCCGCGGCCATCGCCATATTCCACAAGAAGTCGCCGCGCGACATCGTCGGCGACTGGCGCTGGCCGCTGTTCGCGTTGGGTGCCGGCGTATGGCTGGTCCTGCTGCTTGTGGGAACCGGGATCGACGTGGCCCTGCGCCCGGACGGGTTCGAATGGACCGCGTCCAGCCTGACCGTTCCCGTGGTGTTCGCGGCGCTGGCCGGCCTGGCCGTGCAGACCTTCGCCGAGGAGTTCATCTTCCGGGGGTACATGACCCAGGCCTTCCTGCACTGGGTCAAGAACCCGGTCGTCGCCTCGGTGCTGAGCGGGCTCCTGTTCGGCGTCTTCCATATTCCGAATGGCATTCCCCAGGCCTTCGCAGCCACGGTGTTCGGCATGGCCAGCGCCTATGTCGCCATCCGCACCGGGGGCCTTGCGGCGACCTATGGCATCCACCTGATCAACAACGTCTTTGCCGCCATCATCATCGTGTCGACCAGCGACATCTTCCACGGTACGCCGGCCCTTTGGACCCAGCACACGCCGGAACTCCTGTGGGTCGATGTGGCGTTCGAATGCGTGGCCCTGGCCGTGGTGTTGTTCGTCTTCAATCGTCGCCGCTAAAGCTTCCCGTTATACCAACGGCCATAAAGAATGACCGTCGGTATTCGTTTTTTTTCAGCTCAAACGCCGCATGGCTCGCCGCATTGGCGGCGGCGGGCGGTCGCCCTTGCCAACGGCGATCGAGTCAAAGCCAGTCGCCGTTGGTATTACACCGCGCGGCAAAATTTGACTGGCGAACGGCCGGCCGATGTGACACATGCACATCCATGGGGTCCCATTCAAATTTCCGGCACGGGCCGGCGGCGGCATGATGATCAAGGATTTCCGGCGATTGCGGCCGGTGGTGTCACGGTGGTTCAGCCTGCGTCACTGGCGCTCGCAACTGGCCTTCTGGTGCGGCGGCCTGCTGGTCGGGCTGGTGGCGGTAGCGGTGGCGAAGCTGGCCGACGGCGCCCAGCTCATCTTCGACGCCGGACTGAAGCTGGCCTGGTGGATGCCGCTGATCGTCACGCCCGCGGGCTTCGCGATCTCGGCCTATGTCGCCCGGCGCTGGTTTCCGGGATCGCAGGGCAGCGGCATTCCGCAGGTCATCGCCGCGGCCGAAATCGTGCGCCATCACCCGCGCGCCCTCGACCGGCTGGTGTCGCTGCGCATCCTGATCGGCAAATCCGCCCTGTTGCTGTTCGGCCTGCTGACCGGCGCCTCGATCGGCCGCGAAGGCCCGACCGTGCAGATCGGCGCCATCATCATGCGGTTGACCGGCCGGATGGGCCGCATCGCCGGCAACGAATCCGCCCTGCTGCTGGCCGGAGGGGCGGCGGGCGTCGCTGCGGCCTTCAACACGCCGCTGGCCGGCATCGTCTTCGCCATCGAGGAACTGGGACGCTCGTTCGAGCAAAGGACCTCCGGCACGGTGATCCTGGCCGTGATGCTGGCCGGCGTGGCGTCGCTGGGCCTGCTGGGCGACTATACCTATTTCGGCCATTCGACAGCCGTGCTGATGCCGATCCCGGATCTTTACGCTGTCATCGTTTGCGGCATCGGCGGCGGGCTTCTGGGTGGAGCCTACAGCCGCGGCCTGATCTATGGCCTGAAGCACATGGGCAAGGCATTCGGCGGCTGGATCGGCCGCCGCCCCGTTGTGTTCGCTGCCATTTGCGGCTTGTTGCTGGCCATTCTGGGCGTCGTCGCCGGCCATGACATCTTCGGTACCGGTTATGGCCGCGCCCGGCTGCTGCTCCAGGGCGTCGAATCGCCGTTCCATGAGTTCGGGGTGCTCAAGCTGGCGGCCACGCTGCTGTCGACCGTCAGCGGTGTGCCGGGAGGTATTTTCGCGCCGTCCCTGGCCACCGGCGCCGGCATCGGCGCGGAGCTTCACTGGCTGCTGCCCGTGGCGCCTTTGGCCACCATGGCGCTGCTCGGCATGGTCGGCTACTTCTCGGGCGTCGTGCAGTCCCCGCTGACCGCCTTCGTCATCGTGATGGAGATGACCAACAGCCACGGCATGGTCATTCCGCTGATCGCCACCAGCGTCCTGGCCTACAGCGTCTCGCGCCTGGTGTGCGCCCGGCCGCTGTATCACAGCCTGTCGCAGAGCTTCGTCAAGCAGGAGCGCGACAGCCGGATTGAGGCGAAGGCCGAGGCGGTTTAGAGCCAGTTGACGCAGGGGGCTTGGCGGGCTTATACCAACGGCATTAAGTAATGACCTGTGCGTAGGCTCTGGTTCCGATTGATCGG
>CAKZJB010000135.1 GCA_936940865.1 uncultured Asticcacaulis sp.
GTCGTGGCCCCATTCGGACACGCAATGCGCTTCGTCGATCGCGATCAGCGCGAGCGGGATCTGCGCGATCAGCCGGCGGAAGCCGTCGGACGACACCCGTTCGGGTGCGACATAGAGCAGGTCGAGCGATCCCGAGCGCAGCCGGTCGATCGTCTCGTCGCGATTGTCGTCGGCCGAGGTGAGCGCGGCAGCCCTGATCCCGGCGGCTTCGGCCGAGCGCACCTGATCGTGCATCAGCGCGATCAGCGGTGAAATGACGAGGCCGGTCCCCGGTCGGCAGAGCGCGGGGATCTGGTAGGTGAGCGATTTGCCCGCGCCGGTCGGCATCACCGCCAGCGTGCCGAGCCCGGCCATCACCCGATCGATCACATCCGCCTGGCGTCCTCGGAATTGCGCATAGCCGAAGGTCTGTTGCAGGGCTTCCAGCGGGGTGGGCATGGCGGCCTTCTACTGGGCTGAGGGCTCAGGTCAAACCCGCCGTCTCAGGCCGCCTCGCGTTCCTCGGACTCGCTTGCCTGGCGCATCCACATTTCGGCATAGAGGCCGTCGCGCGCCATCAGATCGGCATGGGTGCCGCGCTCGACGATCCGGCCGGCCTCCAGCACGACGATCTCGTCGGCATGGACGATCGTCGACAGGCGGTGCGCGATGACGATCGTCGTGCGGCCCTGCTCGACATTGCGCAGGGTCGACTGGATGTCGGCCTCGGTCCGGCTGTCGAGCGCGCTGGTCGCCTCGTCGAGAATCAGGATCGGCGGGTTCTTGAGGAAGATGCGGGCAATCGCAAGCCGTTGCTTCTGGCCTCCGGACAGTTTGACGCCACGTTCGCCGATGATGGTGTCGAGGCCAGCCGGAAGCGCTGCGATGACACCGTCGAGACGCGCACGACGGGCCGCGTCGCGGATCTCGCCTTCGGCCAGCTGGCCGACCAGCTCGGTGCGCTGTTCGGCGCGGGCTTCTTCCAGGATGGCGCGGCGCGAAACGACGATGTTGCCGCGCGGACGGTCCATCTTGAGGATGGCGAAGGGCTGTTCCTTGCCCATCAGCGGCGCGATGTCGCGCACGGGGCGGATATCGACCTGGCTGCCCGGCAGGAAGCCCGAGGCGCCGTCCATGTCGACGGTGAAGCCGCCCTTGACGCGGCCGACGATGGTGCCCATGACCGGTTCGCCACGGTTGAAGATGGCTTCCAGGCGGGTCCAGGCTTCCTCGCGGCGGGCCTTCTCTCTGGAGATGACCGCTTCGCCCATGGCGTTTTCGACGCGCTCGAGATAGACCTCGACGGTGTTGCCGGCCTTGAGGTTGCCGGCTTCGGAGCCGAACTCCTTAAGGGGGATGCGGCCTTCGGTCTTCAGACCGACATCGACCAGCACGAAGTCCTTTTCGACGGCTACGACCAGGCCGTGGACGACCTGACCTTCGAGCATGTCGCGGCCCTGAAGGCTTTCGTCGAGGAGCGCAGCGAAATCGTCGCGCGAGGGATTGTAATCGCTCATACAGATTCTTTTGGTGTGGGCGCGTGTCCCGGACCTTGATTCCCCAAAAGACAAGCGGAGGCGGAATGCCCCTGGGGAAGGTGCGCGGGGGTGCGGCTTTGGGTTATGGGAGGGTGGGCCGGGGCCCGATTGTGTGCTGCGGCGGATATCCGCCCAAAGACGAAACTTGTGTTTGCCTCTTAAAGAGCCGCGGGGGATTTGGCCTATAGGCCAGAACGGTCTTTCACAAGGGATCGCGCAGCCGCGATGGCGGCCTCTATACCCAAGTCGGACGTATCAAGCAAGAGCGCATCGGCGGCCATCTCCAGCGGGGCGTCGGCGCGGCCGGAATCGCGGGCGTCGCGGATGCGGATATCGTTCAGAACGTCTTCGAAACCCAGGGCGGGGTTGGCCTTGCTGAGTTGCAGCCACCGGCGGTGGGCACGAACTTCCGGCGCGGCGGTCACGAAGATTTTCACCGGCGCATGCGGGGCTATGACCGTGCCGATGTCGCGGCCGTCGAGCACGGCGCCGCCGGGCTGGTTGGCGAAGTCGGTCTGGAACCTGTTGAGCGCCGCCCGCACGTCCGGGACGGCGGCAACCTGGGATGCGCGTTCGCCGGCCTCGCGGCCGCGTAAAGCCTCGGATGCCAGAAGCTCGGGGGTGATTTCACTGGCCAGCTCGGACAAGGCCCGCGGGTCGTGAAGCGGCACGTCGTGATGGAAGGCGAGATGCCCCACCGCACGATACAGCAGGCCCGTGTCGAGGAAGGGCAGGCCGTAGTCGCTGGCGATGACCGTGGCCAGCGTTCCCTTGCCGGAAGCGGCGGGTCCGTCGAAGGCGATAATGAGCGGCGTTTCGGTCATGGTCCTGCGGGTAAGATATGCAAAATCGGCGGAAAAGCGCTTATCAAGCGTGGAGTGGTTTGAAAAGCCGCGAAAAATGGTTAATGTCGGTTAACGGACCCGGGGGTTGCCGATGAACATCCTGAATTCAATCTGGTCATGGCTGGTCGGCAACAGGGACGAACGCGTCAATGCCGAGGCGGTCTGCGTCTCGCTGACCCGTGCAACGGATGCCGCCCACAAGGAACTGAACGCCTTTTTCGATGAACTGGCCGAAGTGGTCGTCGCCTTCAACCAGAAGCACATCCTGTTCGGCGACCGCTATTTCCGGCTCAAGTTCAAGCTCCAGCCTGTCCGTCCGCCGTGGAACTATGCCGTCCAGTGCGCGCAGTTGAGGCTGTATTCCCACCTGTTCACGAACCCGTCGGCGGTCGAGGCGGTGTCGCGGGACGCCGAGGCCTTCTACAAATTCCTGATGGATCACAACAACGAGACCGTGATCCGCTTCCTGGGTTACGACAACAGCGTGCGTAAGCTGCTGCACACGATCGACGAAGTCCACCTGCGCCAGCTGGTCACCCTGGTCAGCGGGGGCGAGGCCGGCGGCTCGCCGCTCGGCGTCAATATGCTGATCCATGATTTCGACAATGTCGGCCAGGCCTATGCTGCCAGGCGCCAGGATTTTGCCGACCTGAAAGCCAGGCTCGGCAATTTGAAGCTGAAGAATCCCGTCAGGTAGTCGCTGTCCGCCTACTCGAACCGCATGTCTACGCCGACGCTTTGCAAATCGCGCCAGTAGGCCGGATAGGTCTTGGCGGTACAGCCCGGATCGAGAATGCGCAGGCCGTCGACCACCAGGGCCGCCATGCCGAAAGCCATGGCAATGCGGTGGTCGTGATAGGTATGGATGTCGGCCTCGACCGTGCGGCCGATCAGGGTCGCGTCGGGTGTGATCAGGAGATCGTCACCGATTTCCTCGGCCAGTCCGGGCTGGATGCGGTTGAGCTCGGTCGCCACGGCATTGATACGGTCGCATTCCTTGACGCGCAGGTTGGCGATGCCGACAAAACGCACCGGCTTCACGCCGAAGGCGGCGAGCACGGCGATGGTCGGAATGGCGTCCTGCATCTGGCTGCCGTCGATCACTTCGGGCAGGTTCGGGAATTGCGAAATGACATCGTAGGCTTTCGCGTCGGGCTGCATCATCGCTTCGGGCTTGATACCGATGTCGATATTGGCGCCCAGCAGCGCATTGATGCCCCAGATATAGGTGGCGGCGCTGGCGTCGGGTTCGACCCAGTAATCGCGCGCCTGATAGGGGGTATTGGCGATGTCCCACGACAGCGGACCCGTCTGCGTGACGTCCGCGCCGAAGGCGCGCATGCAGGCAAGCGTGATGTCGATATAACCCAGTGCCCCGATATCGCCGTCCTTGACGCTTAGACGAAAGGGCGTGTCGCCCTTGGTTCCGGCCATGAGCAGCGCCGAGACGTACTGGCTCGACAGGCTGGCATCGACTTCGATCGACCGGTTGGAAAATCCGCCATGGCTTGACACGGTGACCGGCGGGCAGCCGGTGGGCGCCGTCGCGTCCACGCCGGCTGCGTTCAGGGCCTCTACCAGCGGCGCGATCGGCCGTTTCTGCATGTGTTCGTCGCCGGTCAGGACCGTGATGCCGGCGATGTTGGCGGCGGCGGCGGTCAGGAAGCGCACGGCGGTGCCGGCATTGCCCAGAAACAAAGGATCGGCGGAGGGCTGAAGTGTCCCGGTGCTTTCGACCAGGAAGTCGGTCGCGCCCGTATCGGTGACGGTGACGCCCAGCTGGTTCAGCGCGCGCGCCATGTATTTTGTGTCGTCGCTCTTCAACGCGCCGCTGATATGGCTCCTGCCCGCTGCGAGGGCGGCGATCAGCAGCACGCGGTTGGTGATCGACTTCGATCCGGGAAGCGCGATCCTTCCGGCGAGGGGTGTACGGGCTCCGGTCTGCGGAACAAGTCTTACGGCGTTTGTCTGGCTGGCGGTCATGGACGTATGGATGGGGCCCGGGTCATGGCCGCGGGAAAATCGCGACAAAAAAGTGAGGCCGGGGCGAATTTAAGGTTTTGACAGGACGCCTATCTAGTGGCAAGGGGGCCAAACGCAAACGCATTTTTTCTATCCCGATAGATAAGGACGACCCGTGGCTGATCCCGCCCTTGGCACCAAACAGATTTGCCCCAATTGCACGGCGAAGTTCTACGACCTGAACAACCGCCCCGCCCATTGCCCGCGCTGCGCCTTCGAATTCGATCCCGAAGAAGCCGTCCGGACCCGCCGCGCACGCGTGCGCACCACCGCGCCGGACTACGAGGATACCGACGAGGAGGCCGAAGATCAGGTGAAGGGCAAGACCGCCGGTGAGGACGAAGACGAGGAAGAACCGGAAACGGTGACCCCCGAAATCGACGAAGTGGTGGTCGACGAGAGCCTGCTGGCCGAAGAAGACGAAGACCTCGATCCGGCCGATCCGGGCCGCGTCGGCACGCCGGACACGGTCGACATGGATATCGAAGACGCCGATCTCGGTGACGACGATGCCGATGACGTTCCCTTCCTGGAAGACGACGAGGATGACAACTTCGATGACGACATCGAAGGTCTCCCCGGCGAAGAGGACGACGACAATATCTAAAGCGAAAGGCCGCCGGGGTGACCGGCGGCCTTTTTCTTGTGCCCGGCTGCCCACAAAAAATCGAAAAAACTTTTGAAAAAGGGCTTGCGCGGGGCAAGGCGTTGAAATAGTAGTCGCCGCCTCGGACGGGGCGACCCTTTCGGACCATCCTTAAGATGGGGCTATAGCTCAGTTGGTAGAGCGCTTGAATGGCATTCAAGAGGTCAGCGGTTCGACTCCGCTTAGCTCCACCATTAAAAAACCCGCCCGATTTGGGCGGGTTTTTTAATGGTGGAATTCAGGGTCGAACCGCAGCGGTTCGGCACTGCGCTCATAAAGCGCAGCGTCAGCGCAAAAGAAAGGGCGAGCGACGCCGCGGCGTAGCGGAGGCGCCCGAAGGGCAAGCCGCGCAAAACGCGGCGCGTCGCTCTGCTTGGCTGGCGCGGTAGACTCCTTTCCTGCGCATTTTCCAGCTGGTTCAGGCTGTCTTATTTAGCTCACGCCCCACCTTTCCGTTTTGTAACTGGCGTAACGTCGTTCCAACGGTCAGGATGCTTCGAACCGAAAAATCGGGGGCGTTCATGATCTCAAGACGAACGATTTTGCTGGGCGCCTCGGCTGCGGCCATTGCCGGTCCCTCATATGCCCAAACCGCAACGATGACGACCCAACCCTTCGCGTTCACCTCGAACGGCAACCGGCTGTCGGGCTTTCTCGACGTCCCGGCCGACGGGAACGCAAGGGCCACGGTCATCATTATCCACGGCTACGGCGAAACCGACGTTGCCGGCCGGACCTCGTATTACGACCTGCGCAGCCGTTTTACGAAGCTGGGCATTTCGACGGTCATCTGGGACAAACCCGGCTGCGGCAAGAGCGGAGGGACCTTCGATATAGACCAGCCGGTGGCGAGCAGCGCCCGCGAGGTCCTCGATGCGGCCCGTCAGCTGCGCGACAGCCGCGCACCCGGCGCGCAAAAGATCGGACTTTGGGGCATCAGCCGCGCCGGCTGGATCGCGCCGATGGCCATGGTCGAAGACCCCGGCATCGCCTTCTGGATTTCGGTCAGCGGCACCGACGACAAGGAAAACTTTCCCTATTTCCTGGAGTCCAACTTCCGCATCGAGGGGCGGCCGGAGCCCGAGATCGCGCAGTTGCTGGGCGAATGGAAGCAGGGCTTCGACATCACCCGCCAGGGCGGGGCGTTCGAGGCCTATCTGGCGGCGACGCAAACGCTTCGCCAAGATCCCTTCATGACCTTCCTCACCGGCGGCAAGGCAGAAAGTGAAACCGCCTTCCACAAGACACAACAGAAATTCCTGAGCGGCGAATTCCAGGTCGATCCCAAAACCGGCCTTCAGGTCTATGTTCCGCATTTCGCCACTCTGCTGTCCGGTCTCAATGCGCCCGTACTGGCCATCTTCGGCGAGAAGGACCGGAACGTCGACTGGCGCAAGACCAGGTCGCTTTATGCCGCGACGATGGGTGAACGCCTTGTCGTCCGCACCTTCGCCGATGGAAACCACAACATACAGCAGGCGGAAACCGGCGGCTTCCGCGAGATGCTGACGATGAAATATCATCGCGCCTGCGACGGTTACTACGAGGCCATGGAGGCGTGGCTGCAGACGGTCGCCTGAATAGTGACCACAACCTTAACCTGAGCCGTTTATACATTCCTCATCGAATCTTGATATGCTGACTGTCTAAAAATGAAACACGGGCGCCGGTGGGCGTTCGGCTTACAGGGCATGGTGATGGCTATGAAAAAGATTGAAGGCGAAAACTGGATTTCGGCAGCCCGCGCGATGGCGCCGGCGGTTTCGGTTCCGCTGTCCGTGCGCAGTGCGACGCTTGCGCCCCCTCCGCGTTTTGCGGGCGCGCCGCGTATGCACGGCGCGCAACTGGCCGGCTGATCGGACCGTGTCGACGATCACGGACAACAAACAGGCCAAACGCTTCGAGCTCGAAGTGGAGGGCCATATCGTGTTCGCCGACTATAGCCTTGATGCCAACCATCTGCGTATCCATTACGTCGAGGCGCCGCCGCAACTGCGCGGCACCGGCGCGGCCGGGCGGCTGATGGAAGGCATCGCGCAACTGGCCCGCGACAAGGGCTGGCGCATCATTCCGATTTGCGGCTATGCTGCCGCCTGGATGCGCCGCCACGACGAGTATCATAACCTTCTGGCATAAGCGCGTCCTTTGGGGGCGCCTTGATCACCACGCTTGCCATTTCCGGTTACCGCTCGCTGCGCAGGGTCACGCTTGCGCTGGAAGCGCTCAATGTGGTCACCGGCGCCAACGGCTCGGGCAAGTCGAGCCTCTATCGGTCTTTGCGCCTGCTGGCCGAAATCGCGCAAGGTGGCGTCATCCGCGCCATTGCCGCCGAGGGCGGCCTGCAATCGACGCTGTGGGCAGGGCCTGAGAAATTCTCACGCGGCATGAAGGCGGGCGAGCAACCCATCCAGGGCCTGGTGCGTGGCGACGTCGTCAGCCTCAAACTTGGTTTTGTGACAGATGACTATGGCTACGCCATCGATCTTGGCATGCCGATTCCGAACGATTTGTCCAAGTTCAACAGCGATCCGCATATCAAGGCGGAAAGCCTGTGGGTCGGCCAGGTCCTCAGACAACGCAATGAAATCGCCAGCCGCAAGGGTCCGGGAGTCCGTGTGCGCGGCGAAAGCGGCGAGTGGAAGCAAAGCCTGACCGACCTTTCGCCCTTCGACAGCATGATGACCCATGCCAGCGACCCGCGGGAGGCCGTGGAACTGCTGCGGCTGCGCGACGCCATGCGCGGTCGGCGCTTCTACGACCATTTTCGCACCGATCGCGACGCGCCGGCGCGGCGGCCACAGATCGGCACCTATACGCCGGTGCTGGCCAGCGACGGCCATGATGTCGCCGCGGCCATCCAGACCATTGTGGAGATTGGTGACGGCGACTCTCTTGAAGAGGCGATCGAGGACGCTTTTCACGGTTCGTCGCTCTATGTCGTGGAGGCCAACGGCTATTTCGAACTGGAGATGCGCCAGAAAGGCTTGCTGCGGCCGCTCAGCATGTCGGAGCTGTCCGACGGTACATTGCGCTATCTGTTGCTGGTGGCGGCGCTGCTGTCGCCAAGGCCGCCGGCCTTCATGGTGCTCAACGAACCCGAGATGAGCCTGCACCCGGACCTGCTGCCGGCCCTGGGGCGCCTGGTCGCCAGGACGTCGGAACGCAGCCAGGTGCTGGTGGTATCGCATTCGCGCGAACTGGTCGAGGCGCTGGAAGCGGCCGCACCGACCAACCGCATCACGCTCGAAAAGGAGCTGGGCGAAACCCATGTCCGCGACCATGAACCGCCGCCGTGGGAATGGCCGTCGCGATAAGGACGCGGACCCGGCCTTCGATTCGTTAACAAAGCTTGACAAAGAACGCAGTTAGGCGAACCGTCTCAGGGTAAACGAATCGCGTACGCGCAAGGGCGTCACATGAATATGCGCGCGATAGCCTTTTCGGCCTGCCGGCTTCTGGCCGCCTACCTCGCCGTTACATATGGGCTCGGCGCGCTGCTGCAACTGTTTGCGCTGTTCATTTTGCATATTTCCGGGGGTCCCGATGACGGCGGCACCTTCATGGCGCAGCTGGTCGTCCTCTTGGGATACGGCACGGTCATTTGCGCCCTTTGGTTCGGCGCCGACCGCATTTCGGGATGGCTGTCGCGGCCCTTCCCGCAGATGCCGGAGGTCGGAGCGGACAGCCGGACGCTGCAGGCCGTGGTCCTGTTCGCCATCGGCTGGCTGGCCATCCTCTATTCCGCGCGCCCGGCCTTTGAATTCGTCGACGGCGTTCTCAACCGTCCCGACGACGTCAGGCTCGGCCTGTTCATCCCGGTCCAGGTGCTGACCGTCCTCCTCCTTGGACTGGGCGCGGTGCTGGTGGCGTTTTCGCGCCAGATCGCCGGCGGCCTGTACCGCCTGCGCGCCCGGGCCGGAGGCGGGGCGGCATGACCGCCGCCGGCCTCGTCCGCCTGTGCCTGATCGGCTTCGGCATTGCGGTGTCGCTGTTGGCGCTCGATTTTGCCAGGCAGGCGCTGGAAGAAGCCCTCGGCGAATACGGTCCCAATGTCTGGGAGCTTGGGCTGGACGTCTTTACGGGCGCGGTGCTGGCCGTCGTCGCGGCTTTGGCCTTTTACCCGCCGCGCCGGCTGGTGTCCGCCTTTGTGGCGGAAGGCGACAGGCTCGATTTCGGCCAGGATTATCCGCGCTGGAAAACCCTTGTCCTGATGCTGGCCGGCGGGCTGGCCGCTCTGCCGGCGATCGACCAGCTGGTGCGCGCCGTTGTCGCCGGCCACGTGCTGAACACCGCACAGGCAATCATCGAGATCAGCCTGGCCCTCGTGCTGGTCGTCGGCCCCGGGGCCTGCCGAAATCTGATGCTGCGTCTGGTCGCCCATCGCTGATCGCCTTGCCTGAGAAGCTTCATTGATTTTTTTACCATTTGGGCCTAGGCCGAAAGGCAATTGGCGAACGTTTCCCGAAGAGGCCTGCCCTTGACTGTATATTACCACGAAGGCGACCTGCCCGACGGCCTCGACCTCGGCGCGGTGGTGGCCATCGATTCCGAAACCATGGGCCTGCGCTTCCGCCGCGACGGCCTGTGCGTCGTCCAGCTGTCAGGCGGCGACGGTAACGCGCATGTGGTGCGGATGAACCGCGAAACCTATTACTGCCCGAACCTCAAGCGGCTGCTGACCGACAAAAACGTCCTGAAGCTGTTCCACTACGGCCGCTTCGACATCGGCATGTTCATGCTGCACCTGGGCGTCGAAACGGCACCGGTCTACTGCACCAAGATCGCATCGAAACTGTCCCGGACCTATACCGACCGCCACGGCCTCAAGGACCTGGTGCGCGAGCTCCTGGGCGTCGACCTTTCCAAGGCGCAGCAAAGCTCGGACTGGGGCGCGGGCACGCTCAGCCAGGACCAGCTGAACTATGCGGCGTCGGATGTGCTCTACCTGCACGCCTGCCGCGACAAGCTGAACGCCATGCTGGAGCGCGAGGGCCGGATGGCTTTGGCTCAGGGCTGCTTCGATTTTCTTCCGCACCGCGTCAAACTGGATTTGGCAGGATGGGAAGATTGCGATATTTTCGCGCACAGCTGGGCATAAGGCCTTGGCGCCCAGGTCCTGAATGAGCACTTTCACCGAGATCAACGCTCGCTTCGAACCCGGCATCGATGCCGAAAGCGAAGCCAGCCAGCGCCGGCAGGCCCTGGCGGGCCAGGTCGCGGCCGTGCGCCGGCGGTCGCGCCGTATCCGCACGCTGCGCAAGGTGTTTCCCGGCCTGATCGTCGGGCTGGGCCTGCTCAATGTCGGATGGATCGTGGTCACCAGTGTCATCGGCTCGTTCAACGTCTACAATGTCACCGGCACTGAAATCCGCATGACCAATCCGCGCTATTCCGGGCTGAACAGCGAAGGGGCGCCGTGGATCATCAGCGGGCTGGAAGCCATCAAGAAGGCGGGGGACACCTCCATCGCCACGCTCAAGGCTCCGGTGATCGAATTCAAGGGCGACGGCGACAAGTCGAGTCATATTTCAGCCGCCAACGGAATATACGATGCCGACGCCAAGACGTTCCGGCTGATCGGCAATGTCGTCATGGTTTCGGGCAATTCGGACATGACCTTCCGGACGGAGCAGGCCCTGATGAACATGCAGGACATGAGCATATCGGGCGACAAACACATTGAAGGAACCGGCTCCATGGGTCATATAGTGGGCGAATCCTTCGTCATTTCGAAGAATGGCAGCGATATCATCGTCCGGGGACGCGGCGCCACTCAGGCGCACGGCGTGGTCAACGGCAAGGCCGGCAACAAGGGGAACTCATGATCAGCAGCAGGACGATCAAGGTTTTTGCGGTATGCGCGGCCGCGCTGGGGTTGGGGGCTTCGGCCACGCTCGCCCAGGTATCGCAGCAGGGCGGCCCGGTGCAATGGAGCGCCGACCAGGTCCATTCCGACCAGAACACCAACACCTTCTACCTCGACGGCCGGGTGGAGATCATCCAGGATCAGGCCCGCCTGCGCGCCGACCATGCGAAGATGGTCCAGGCCACCCAGGGCGGCGAAGTGACCAATATCGAAGCCAACGGCAACATCTATTACATCACCAAGGATGCCCAGGGCCAGGACACGATCGTCAGGGGTGACAACGCCGTCTATACCAAGTCGGACGACACCCTGATCATGACCGGCGACGTCGTCATGCAGCAGGGCCAGAATGTCATGACCGGCGCCCGCCTGACCTCTCAGGTGTCCAAAGGCGTTTCGACGCTCGACCCGGCGACGGGCCAGGCCGGCAAGGGCCGCGTCAAGGGCGTGATCTATCCCACAAAGGACCAGGCCAAGGCGGCAGCGCCCGCGCCGGCCGGGCATTAAGCAGGTAAGCATGGCCCTCGAAACGGAAGCCCGTTCCGCTCCCGCCGCATCGGATGACAGCGTGCTGAATGCGCCGCGTCCGGCCGTGGCCGACGGCATCGTCGTCGAGGGCATCGGCAAGAGTTACAAGGATCGCGCGGTCGTCAAGACCGTTTCGCTCAAGCTCGGACGCGGCGAGGTCGTAGGTCTTCTCGGACCGAACGGCGCCGGCAAGACGACCTGCTTCTACATGATTACCGGCCTGGTCGAGGCCGATTACGGCACGATTTCGCTCGACGGCCAGGACATTACGCACCAGCCCATGTATCAGCGCGCCCGCATGGGTATCGGCTATCTGCCGCAGGAAGCGTCGATTTTCCGCGGCATGAATGTCGAACAGAACATCATGGCCGTGCTGGAATTGCGCGAACGGAACGCGGCGCGCATCAAGGAGGACTGCAATCGTCTTCTCGAAGACCTGCGCATCACGCATATCCGCAATTCGCCGGCCTCGGCTCTGTCGGGCGGTGAGCGCCGCCGGGTGGAAATCGCCCGGGCGCTGGCCGGCAAGCCGTCCTTCATGCTGCTCGACGAACCCTTCGCCGGCATCGATCCGCTGGCCATCACCGATATTCGCGACGTCATCACCTACCTCAAAGGCCGCGGCATCGGAATCCTGATCACCGACCACAATGTCCGCGAGACGCTGGAAATCGTCGATCGCGCCTCGATCATCCACTCGGGCGAGGTGCTGTTCGAAGGTACGGCCGACCAGATCACCCACGATCCGGAAGTTCGCCGCGTCTATCTGGGTGAGTCTTTCCACTAAGGTGGTAAAGGGCGGAATTTGTTCTTCGATTCTTAAATCGGACCATGCAATTTTTATAAATTGCAAGGAAAAAATTTACACCCAGGTGGACAAATTGAGTACCTCTCGTATATATTGAGGTAGTCAAGAGTAAGGAAGGGGTGTCACAATGGCCGCAAAATTGAGGGATGGCGAGTTCCCGCCGGTTCTTACGGTAAGGAATTCGGATCTAAAAAAAGTTGTGGCTACATGCGAAACTCCATCGCAGGCCACGCCTAAGTTGAAAAGTTTTTTTGCGCAGGGTAAGGCTCTCGTTAGGAAGCGCTAGCGGGAATCACTTTGGCATACGTTATTGAGCCCCTCCGCCCCGAACACGAGCGAGGGGCTTTTTGCTGCGGCAACGAAATTATCGATAAATTTTGCGCGCGCGCCCTCAAGGAACACGATCAGTTCAAGGTGCGTGTCAAAATCATTCGAGACGAAGACAGTAGCGAAGTTCTAGGCTTTTACTCCCTGTGTCTGTCTACAATCGAAAGCCAAGGCATTTTTGGTCTAAAGAAGTTTGGACAACGCCCTATTCCCGCAATCTATCTCGCAATGATTGGCGTGAATGAGGCCTTACAGGGGCAGGGCTTAGGCAGAAGCCTTATGTCGGACGCCTTTGAAACCGCCTACGAAATCGCCAAACGTGCTGGAACATATTGTATGTGGCTGGAAGCGGTTAGTGAGGAAAAGGCTGTATTTTATGAAGGGTTAGGCTTCCGGAGAATTGAGGAAGCCGGCTTGAGAATGTATATTCCTATTACGGCCATCATCGACCTCATCAATACGCAGACGGATGAAGATGCAGCTTAAGTCCTAGCGCTGCCAGTAGCTCTGTCGCATATACTAACCGGTGCTTGCCTGCGATGTGGTGACGTATGCGCGTTTCGGCGCGGAGCAAGTGCAAAACAAGTTTTCAGTTCGGTGCAAATGCAATCCACATTTTCTTAACGCAATCCCGCCGGCGTTAACCATTGCGCCACCAAGTCAGGCGATAACCGAAACGAAACCTCCGTCGATGGCAAAAAAGTGCCGTCGGGCAAGACTTTAGTGATCTATTTCGAGCAGTATGCCGGCATCGATCACAGGTTCATGGCATGGCGCTCGGACAAAGGCTGGAACTCAAACAGGGACAGGGGCTGGTTATCACGCCCCAGCTGCAGCAGGCGATCAAGCTGCTGCAGTTGTCGAACCTTGAGCTGGAAGCCGTTATCGAAGCCGAGCTGGAACGGAACCCGCTGCTGCAGCGCGAAGACGGCGACGGTCCGGCCGAGGCGACGCAGGAGGCCGAGGCCCCGTCCGACAGTGCCGAAGAACGCCGCGAACTGGAACTGTCCGACCGCGACACCATGGCCGCCAACAGCGACCTCGACGCCAATGCCTCCGATGTCTATGGCGACGACGAGCCGCCGGTGCGCGAACGCGAAACCGCCATGGCCGACGACTCGGAAGGTCCGATGGTCGACTGGTCCAAGGCCGGCAAGGGCGGTGGCGGCTTCGACGGCGACGACGAAACGCTGGAACGGGCGCTGACGCGCGAAAAGACGCTGCACGAACATCTGACCGATCAGGCCCTGATCGCGCATTTCTCGGCGCCGGAAATGGCGATCGCCCAGATTCTCATCGATGCCGTCGATGAGGGCGGCTATATGCGGACCTCGCTCGAAGAAGTGGCCGAACGCATGGGCTGCGAACTGGCCCTGGTGCAGAAGGTGTTGACGACCTGCCAGGGCTTCGAGCCGACCGGCGTCATGGCGACCAGCGTGCCGGAATGCCTGCGCCTGCAGCTTATCGAGCGCAACCGCTTCGACCCGGCCATGGCCGTGCTGCTCGACAATCTCGAACTGCTGGCGCGCCGCGATCTCAGCGCCCTGCGCAAGCTGTGCGGCGTCGATGACGAAGACCTGGCCGAGATGATTTCCGAGCTGAAGTCGCTCAATCCGCGTCCCGGCGCCCAGTTCGATTCCGAACCGTCCCAAGCCGTGGTGCCCGACGTCTTCGTTCGTTCCGATCCGGCCGGCGGCTGGCGCATCGATCTAAACTCCGACACCCTGCCGCGCATCCTGGTCGACCAGAAGTACCAGGCGCGCGTCCAGGCCTCGGCACGGTCCGAGTCGGAAAAGACCTATCTCAATGAGTGTCTGAACCAGGCCAACTGGCTGATCAAGAGCCTGGACCAGCGCGCCCGTACCATTCTCAAGGTATCTTCGGAAATCGTGCGCCAGCAGGACGCTTTCTTCGTTTACGGCGTCGAATATCTGCGCCCGCTGAACCTGAAGACGGTGGCCGAGGCGGTCGGCATGCACGAATCGACGGTCAGCCGCGTCACCTCGAACAAATATATCGCCACCCCGCGCGGCGTCTTCGAACTGAAGTTCTTCTTCACCTCGTCGATTGCCTCGTCGGACGGCACGGCGGCGCACTCGGCCGAGTCAGTGCGTCACAAGATCAAGAGTCTGATCGACGGCGAAAAGGCCTCGGGCGAGATCCTGTCCGACGACCGCATCGTCGAGATCCTGAAGGAAGCCGGCGTCGATATCGCCCGCCGCACCGTCGCCAAGTATCGCGAAGCCCTGCGCATTCCGTCCTCGGTCGAGCGCAAGCGGGCAATTCGCTAAATCAACCCGTTCTTTTCCAGAACCGCATCCAGACCGGCATTGCCGCTCTTGCTGCGGCAGCCGTCCATACTTGCGCCGGCATGGATCAGCAGCCGTGCGCCGCGGGCATAGTCGCCGCCGGTTCCGGCCGCACCCGCCCCATGATGCAACCAGCCGGCCGGCGTGGCGTTATACGAGTGCTCGCGTTCCTCCAGCGGCGCGCCGCGATCGATCAAGGCCTTGATCAGGTCGGCATTGCCCTTCCAGCACGCCCAATGCAGCGGCGTTTCGCCCATGCCGCCCTTTACGTCGATCGGCACGCCGGCATCGATCAGCCGCGTCACCGCCGTGATGTTGCCGGCCTCGGCCATTTCGACCAGCAGCCGGGCGTTGGATGCGGAATTGAGGCTTGCGAACGGAACCTCGCCGTCGTTACCGGCGATAAAGGCATCGAGCGGACTTAACCGCGTATCCGCGCCGCGCTTTGCCAGCAGGGCGGCGGTAGCCGTCTGCCCGCTGATAACGGCCATGGCATAGGCGGTGCGGCCGTCATGGCGCGCGGCGTCGATATCGGCCCCGTGATCGAGCAATTGCGCGACGATTCCCGGACTGCGGGTGCGACGGACTGCCCAGTGCAGCGCGGTGTCGCCCTCCGCACTGACTTCGTTAGGGTCGCTGCCGGCCGCAAGCAACAGACTCACGCCTTCGCCATCTTCGCGGTCCAGCATGTGCTTGAGCGCATTGCTGCCGGCGACCTGGGCGCCGTGATCGAGCAACAGCTTCAGGCAGGCAAGGTCGGCGTGCTCCGTCGAATGGTAAAGCGACTCGCCGTCATCAGGATCCGCGCCCGCTTCGAGCAGGATTTCGGTCATGTCGGCATTGCCGAGCAGGCCCGAGACGGCATAGAGGCACGACAAGGGGCCGTCCTCGCTCTCGGCCGCCGTGTCCGGATCGGCGCCGCGATTGAGCAGCAACCGCAGTGTCAGGGCCAGGTCGGCATGGCGCTCCGAACGCGGATGGGAGAAGCGCGAAAAGCAGACATAGACAATGGGCTCGCACCCCTGTGGCCCCGACTTGCGGGTCACCCTGTCGGGGTCGGTGTCGATGGCGGCGGCCACGGTTCGCCAGTCACCCAGCACCAGCGCGACGTAAACGCCGGCCTCGGCGATTTCCGGATGGTCCGCCAGGATGTCGCGGGCGTGCCGCCCGTCCGACGTCGCCGCGTCGATAAAGCGGTCGACCAGCCCGTGGAAATCGAGATTGGATTCGGTCAAAAAGGCGTGGAATCGCGGCCAGCTGGCAAAGCCCTGGTCGCGGGCAATGGCCAGTTGCGCCATATGCAAGGCGGGCTCGGAGACGTCGCCGCCCACGGTGCGCAAACGATCATTGGCAGTGCGATCGCCCGAGCGCACGGCTTTGAGCAGCGCCCTGGCCTGCTTGCGATAGACGTCGATGTTGCGATCGGCAACAGCGGATAACGGTTTTGGGATCATGGTCATGCGAACGTCTTTCTTCAGAAAGCCGCAGGTCCGCACATCGGGCTAAAAGACAAATTCGTTCGAAAAAGAGATAACGAGATAAGGCGGGACAATCCCTGCCCGCGGACCGGGTGCGCCCTTTCGCGCACACTTTGGATCATAACAGACCTGACAAGGCCCGCAAGGCTTGCCTTTTAGGGGCAAATTAACCAGCTAACCGGCAGGTCATCGTGAGCCGTCACGGAGTAAAGCCATGTCATTCGCCAAATCGTGTCTCGCCGGAACGGCTCTGCTGAGCCTGATTGCCGCTGTACCGGCCCTGGCCCAGACGGCGCCGCAGGAGGTCATCGTCACGGCGCAGAAGAAGCCCGAACCCCTGAGCCGCACCCCTTTGTCCGTGGCCGTGGTGACCGGCGAAGCCCTGCAGGCGACCTATGGCCACGACCTGAAGGATCTTCAGGACCTGACGCCGTCCCTGTTCGTCATCTCGACGGCCAACGAAGCCCAGACCACGGCGCGCCTGCGCGGCGTCGGCACGGTCGGCGACAATCCCGGCCTGGAATCGTCCGTCGGCGTCGTGATCGACGGCGTGCAGCGGCCGCGTACGGCCACGGCCATGAGCGACCTGGGCGTGATCGACCGCGTCGAAATCCTTAAAGGTCCTCAGTCCGACGTCTACGGCAAGGGGGCTTCGGCGGGCGTCATCCAGGTCGTCACCGAGCGGCCGGACTTCAAGCCGCGCGCCGACGCCGAACTGACCGGGGGCAATCAGGGGCTCTGGGGCGCCTCCGCCTATGTGACCGGCGCGCTCAACAAGCAATGGGCCGGGTCACTGTATGTCGCCGGCCGCCATCGCGACGGCCAGTACAGGGTCCATACCGGCGCGGGCCCGCGCGACCAGGCGCGCGACAACGACCAGAACTATGGCTCGGTGCGCGGCCAGCTTCTGTTCGTGCCCAACGATCGTTATGCCTTGCGCCTGATCGCCGACTATACGCAGCGTGATGAATTCTGCTGCACGGGGACACCGATCGTGGTCGGCCCGACCCGCGCCTATATCGACGGCCTGGCGACCGACGACGGTACGGCCGTAACGGCCGATCCCAAGGCGCGCAACAGCTGGTCGAACCGCTCGACGAAGCAGCGCCTGGTCGACGCGGGCGTCTCGGCCCAGGTCGATTACAAGGTGACCGATACGGTGCAATTGACGTCCGTAACTGCCCTGCGCCACTGGGACCACCGCAACGGCTACGATGCCGACTTCACCTCGGCCGATATCTATTACCGCGACCCGAACGGCGGCTTCGGCAACCGCTTCGATACGGTGTCGGAAGAACTGCGCCTGAACGGCAAGGGACCGAAACTCGACTGGATGCTGGGCGTCTTCCTCGATCAGGAAGACCTGACGCGCCACGACGAAACGCTCTACGGCAAGGATTACGAGGCCTATCTCAGCCTGCTTCTGTCGGCGGGCGCCGATCCGTCGAAAGTCTCGCAGATCACGGGCTTGCCCGTCGGCCAGTCCTATGTCCAGGGCCAGGGCAGCCACGATCTTTACCAGCAGACCGAGCGCAATTTCGCTGTCTTCGGCCATGCGCAATGGCAACTGGCCGACACCTGGTCGCTGCAGGTCGGTGGGCGCCTGAACCGCCAGAACAAAAGTCTTGTCAGTCATTTCAGCAATTCCGACAGCGGGATCGCCTGTGCCCACGCCACCGCGTCAAAAAGCGTGCTGTGCCTGCCATGGTCCAACCCGGCCTTCAACACCGTCACCCTCTATCAACTGGATGGCGAAGACGCCGCCACGGGTTCGGTGCGCCTGAAATGGCAGGCGACGCCGACTGTCATGGCCTATGCCTCGTGGTCGCGCGGATGGAAGGGGGCGGGTTTCAATCTCGACCGCGAGCAGAGGGCCGACTACAGCGTCGATCCCGATACGTCTTTCAAGGCCGAGACCTCGCAATCATGGGAGCTGGGCCTCAAGGGCCGATATCTCGATGGCAAGCTGGCGCTCGATCTCGCTGCCTTCGACGAAGCGTTCCGCAACTTCCAGCTCAATACCTTCCTCGGCACGACCTTTGAACCGCCCCGGGTTTGCCGGAGGCTCGTTGGTTTAAGTTAGGCTGCCATT
>CAKZJB010000136.1 GCA_936940865.1 uncultured Asticcacaulis sp.
CCATAAGCTCGACACGTTGCGAGCTTGGACGGATACAGGGTGCCTGACGCATCTGTTTAAGACTACCAGAGCCCTTCCGGTGAAAGCCGGGAGGGCTTTTTCTTTCTCCTCCCCATGCCGTGCATGGGGAGGGGAACCCCGAAGGGGTGGAGGGGGCGCAGCCAGCCGAAGGGTGGCGAAGCTAAAGGAGGGAGTCATAACTGCCGTTCACTCAACTCTTGCCGCACGCACCCAACTATGTCATAATTTACGTAAATGATTACATATCCAGCACCGGATTTCATCGCCGCCTTGGGCCAGCCTTTTTTGGCAAGACGCTTTCAGCGCCTCGTGGAAAGCTTTGTCGACGACATCGAGACATTCCTGCTGGATTCCGGCCTGACCGCACCGGCGCGCAGCCTGTCGACCCTTCTGCTGGTCGACGACATGCCGGGCCTGGCTATCATGCAGGTCGCCAAGCAGGTGCAGATGTCGCATCCGCTGATGATCAACCTGCTGTCCCAGCTCGAACAGTTGAAGCTTGTCCACTTCATGCCGGACGAAAGCGACAGACGCCGCCGGCTTATTTTCCTGACCGACCAGGGCCAGGCGGAAGTCGCGCGCCTGCGCACGCTGCTGCCTGTCATCAATGCCGCCTACGCCGAACTGGCGCGTGAGATCAACATTGATTTAATCGCGGTGGTCAATCGCCTCGATGACGCTCTGGCCCGCCGCGGCTTCCGCCAGCGGCTGGACAGTATCGCCGAAATCCGGGCGGATCTGACGCCGCAGCCGGGGCAGGAGCCTTAGCCGAAGGCGTAAAACGTATTGGCGGTCAGCCGCCCCGCCTTAGGATCGTCGCTTAAGCGCGCGCCGTCGAACAGGGCGCAATGCAGAAGATGGCTCTGATAGAGCACGATGCGGTTGAAGCTTATCTCGACCTGATCGATCATCTCATAGTTCGGCGTGGTCGGCCCGGCAAAGTTAATCAATCGTTGATGGTCACGCTCGATTTCGTCGGCGACCGTCAGCATATAGGCTTCGCGCCGCGCGGCATCGATCGACTCGTAGCCTGTCGCCTGATGGCGAAAAAAGGCCGTGCCACCCCCTTGCCCCTTGCAGAGATAATGCACCATGGCGAGGCTTCGGGGATTGGGCTGATCGTAATGCGGGATACGCTGTAACGGCCCGAACCGCCCAAGCCCCCAGGTGGCCAGCGCGAAGAAGCCATAGGCGTTCAGGCGGGCATTGGCCGGCAATCCGAACCCGCGCTCGAAGGTCGGCCGCAACACGGGTGCCAGGGTTTGAAGATAGATGGAGGGCAGGGCGGCATTCACGCCCGGATAGTAGGTCGTTTCCGGCGGCGCCCATGCCGCCGACGCGGCGTAGTCCGCCAGCGCCTCGGCGTCGCCTTCGACGAAAACGTCGTCGATCACGATCACCGGATTGCCCTCGCGGCCGATGCGCCTGAGATTGACGCGTGCGGCCGGATTGAGCCGCAAGTCCTGAAGTCCCGTTTCCATAGACAACCCTACCACGGCGACGACAAAATAAAATTGGTCTTCTTGCCCTGGCGCGCGATGTGGCGGAAGCTTCCCGAAAACAGGGAGTGGCATAATGGACCGCGTACGATTTACTTCGCTCGATGTCTTTCGGGGACTGGCGATCTGCCTGATGATCGTCGTCAATACGCAAGGGGCGGGCGCCAAGCCCTATCCGCTGCTGGAACACGCCGACTGGTTCGGCTTCACCGCCGCCGACATCGTCTTCCCGTCCTTCCTGTTCGCCACCGGCAACGCCATGGCCTTCGGCGGCCGGCTGCCCGAAGGCGCCTTCTGGATCAAGACGCTGCGCCGTACGGCCATCATCTTCGCGCTCGGCGTCTTCCTCTACTGGTTCCCCTTTGTTCAGCACGACCAAACCGGCTGGGCCTTCAAGCCGTTTTCGGACACGCGCCTCATGGGTGTCCTGCAAAGGATCGCGCTCTGCTATGGCCTGACGGCGATCGCGGCACGCTATCTCGGGGTGCGCGGCCTGATCGTTCTGTCCCTGGTGCTCCTCTTTGGCTATTGGGGCATCCTCACGCAGTTCGGGCCGGCCGGCGAACAGCTTTCAAAGGCCCACAATATCGGCAACGCCATCGATCTGGCGGTGCTTGGCAAATCGCATCTCTACAAGTGGGACGACAGCTTCGAGCCGGAAGGCCTGCTGGGCACCTTGCCAGCCACGGTCAACGTCATCTGCGGATATCTGGCCGGGCTTTATATCCGCAAGCATACGCCCAGCCGGTTTGTCGCCATGCGTTTCCTGGCCGCGGGCATCATCCTGATGATGCTGGCCCTGGGATGGAGCCTGGTCTTTCCGATCGGCAAGAAGCTGTGGACCTCAAGCTTCGTCCTGCTGACCGTCGGCATCGACCTTGTGGTCCTTTGCGGCCTTGTCTCGCTGATCGATGTTGCCGGAAAAGGAAAAAACGTGGCCCGCATCTTCGAGATCTTCGGCCGCAACCCGCTGATCATCTACCTCTTCTCGGAACTGCTGGTCGTCGTCCTGTGGATGATCCCGATCGGCAGGACCGATTCGTGGACATCGATCGGCAAGTCGATCTTTCAGGCCTTCGCGCCGGGCGCCCTGGGCGCTCTGCTGTGCGCCGTGGCCTATACGTTTGTCTGCTGGCTGGTCGCCTGGGCGCTTGACGCGAGAAAGATCATCATCAAGGTTTAAGACATGAAAGACCTGATGCGCACCAACAATCCGGCCCTGATCAGTTACGTCGAGTCGCTGCTGAAAAGCATGAATATCCGCTATTTCGTCGCCGACCAGGCAATCAGCGGCGCCGAGGGCTCGATCGGCGCCTTTCCGCGCCGCATCCAGATCGCGCCCGAACATTTCGAAAAGGCGCGCGAACTGATGATCGACGCCGGTCTCGGCGACGAATTGCGCCCGTAACTCGTTTCGCGCGCAACGGGCTTGACTTCGCCGCGCCACCGGTTAGCGTCCCCGGCACCATTCTTGTGGGGAGCGTCCATTCCATGAAAACCCATTTGTCCCTGGTCCTGTTAGGATCCCTATTGATGGCCACCACCAGCCTGACGTCTCCCTGCTTGGCCGTCCCGGCCGCCGCCGCCAACGCCCCCGCGCTTACCCCTGAACGCGTCTTCGCCGATCCGGACCTGTCCGGTCCGAAGGCCGTCGGCGTCAAGTTGTCGCCCGATGGCCAGTTCCTGACCTATCTCCAGCCCAAGGCAACCAATGCCCAGGTCCAGGATCTTTGGGCCGTGCCGGTCAAGGGCGGCGCCCCCTTCATCCTGATCGACGCCGACAAGCTGTCGGACAGCGGCAAGGCGCTTTCCGAAGCCGAAAAGTCGCGGCGCGAGCGCATGCGCGTGTCGGTGCGCGGCGTCGTCGACTACGACTGGGCCGAAGATTCCAAGTCGATCCTGGTGCCGCTCGACGGCGACGTCTACATGATCGACCGCGCCACGAAGGCGATCAGGCGCCTGACCAATACGCCGGGCGATGAGGTCGACGCCAAGCTGTCTCCCGACAACGCCTCCGTTTCCTATGTCCGCGACCAGACCCTTTATGTCCGGGACCTCAAGACCGATAGCGAAACGCAAGTGACCCCGAGGGGTGAGGGCACGACCACCTATGCCACCGCCGAATTCATCGCTCAGGAAGAACTCGACCGCCACAGCGGCTACTGGTGGTCGCCGACAGCCAAACAGATCGCCTATCAAAAGACGGACGAGTCGGGCGTGAAGGTCGCCGAACGCGTCGAGATCGGCGGCGAGGGCGTCAATATCGTCCAGCAGCGCTATCCCTTCGCAGGCACGCCGAACGCGGTCGTCGAACTCTACGTCAAGACGCTGGGTGCAGGCGACGTCAAGGTCGACATTGGGGCGAACCCGGATTTTTACCTGGCGCGCGTCAACTGGTCGGCCGACGGCAAGACACTCTATGTCCAGCGCCTGTCGCGCGACCAGAAGACGCTGGACCTTCTGGCGGTCGACCCGAATACTGGCAA
The DNA here is from genome assembly GCA_936940865.1 of uncultured Asticcacaulis sp. Taxonomy (GTDB): domain Bacteria; phylum Pseudomonadota; class Alphaproteobacteria; order Caulobacterales; family Caulobacteraceae; genus Asticcacaulis. The sequence goes on from CAKZJB010000136.1 coordinate 4,007, forward strand.
GTCGCAAGTCACCCTGACCGAGACCTCGGACAGCTGGGTCGAGCTCAATGACGACTTCAGGCTTTTGAAAGCAGGCGGCTTCCTGTGGGCGTCCGAACGCGACGGCAACAAGCATATCTATCTCTATGATGCGTCGGGCAAGCTGGTGCGCCAGGTGACGCACGGCGACTGGCCGGTCGATCACATCGCCGACGTCAACGAAAAGACGGGCGACGTCTTCTTCGAGGCGTCGAAGGAGACGCCGCTGGAGCGCCGGCTTTACAAGGTCAGCTACAAGACCCCGGCCGAGCCCATGGCCCTGACACCGGCCGGCGGATGGTGGAGCACAAACGTCAGCGGCGGCGGCGCGGCCTTTATCGGCGGCTATTCCGATCCTGAAACTCCGCCCCAGTCGGCGCTTTACGACGGCACAGGCAAGCGCCTGCGCTGGATCGAGGAAAACAAGCTCGACGCCTCGCACCCCTACGCCGCGTACAAGGACGAATACACCCCGCCGGAATTCGGCACGCTGAAGGCCGCCGACGGCCAGACGCTATACTGGTCGATGCTGAAACCCAAGGGCTTCGATCCGGCGAAGAAATACCCGGTCATCGTTTCGATCTATGGCGGCCCGGCCTCGGCCTTGGTGAAAAAAACCTGGGTGTCGCCGTCCAACCGCCTGTTCCAGGAGGCGGGCTTCATCGTCTTCACGCTCGACAACCGCGGCACCCCTGGCCGCAGCGTCAAGTTCGGCCGCGCCATCTATAAGCAATTCGGCGGCCCCGACATCGACGACCAGATCATGGGCGCGCACTGGCTGCAGACCCTGCCGTACGTCGACGCGAAGCACATCGGCATCATGGGATGGTCCCAGGGCGGTTTCGTCACCATGATGGCGATGACGGCCAAGGACACGCCGTTCGCCGCCGGCGCGGCGGGCGCCCCGCCGACGCAATGGGCGCTCTACGACACCGCCTATACCGAACGCTACATGTCGACACCGGCCGCCAACCCCGAAGGTTACAAGAATTCGGACGTACTGAACCGGATCGATAACCTGAAACCCGGTTCGCTGCTGCTGATGCAGGGCATGGCCGACGACAACGTCCAGTTCTCGAACTCGACGCGCGTCATGCTGGCGCTGCAGCAGAAGGGCGTGCCGTTCGAGCTGATGCTGTATCCGGGCGAACGCCACGGCGTCCGCGGCAATCCCAAAAACCTGCAGCGCTATCGTTTGTATCTCGACTTCTTTACGCGCAAGCTGAAGCCGGAAGGATAATTACTGGCGACTTGCAATCAAGGCCGACGCCTTGATGGTGGCGTGGCTGGCATTGGCCAGCCGCGAGACGGCCATCTGGTGCAGATTGTCCAGCCCCTGGATCATGAAGGCGCCCGTCGCCTGCCGGCCGGCCGCAGCCAGGGCCGTGAGATAGGTCGTCAGGGCGGTATCGTCGCGGCGCGCGCCGTCAAAGTCCACGCTCACCCCGGACAGGCCGCAGCCCTTGAGGGCGGCGATCGCGCGCGGTTCGGCCGGCGCATGCCCCATGGTCGTCATGCAGTAGGGACGCAGCAGAGACGCAACCTCTGAAACCCGGCCCGCGGGTACGCCGTTCAGATGGCGGATTTCGAACAATACCTTCAGCCCCATCTCCTGCGCAGCCTGGGCGACCACGGGCGCCAGCCGTCCGCGCGCCTTGGCCGAGGCGAAGGTGGAAAAGGCCGCGGGCACGAACATTACCATCTTGCGCTGGTCGGCGGAGCGCATCTGCAGCAGCTTGAGCCCCTGTTCCACATTGGCGATGTCGATCTGTTCCCGGTCGCTCCAATCGAGATGCGCCAGCGCCTTAGCATCGACGGGAAACCCCGTCCCCGCCTCGGTCACAATCGGTTCGAAGCGGTGCCCGATCAGGGCCAGCTTCCGCATCTCGAACAGGGGCTGAAGCGAGCAGGCCACCCGAAGCTGCCGGCTGCCGACGGTCAGGACCGGCACCTGCGAGGCCTGGCGCTGGAGGACGCGCATGACGCCGGCTTCGGAAGGACCAACGCTTCTCTCGATCGGACTCGCCATGCTTATCGAGGAAACCGAGCCCGTCCCTTCAAGCGGGCGAGCAACACCGGGGCGAGGCGCAACACCTGGTGCGGACGCCGGCTGACTGCCCCCGGAATTCGGCGCATCGAACCCGGTGGAACCCGTCCGCATCACGCCTCCGTCCAGCCCGGCGCCGCTGCCACCGATCGAACGCATGATTCCGACCGTGGACGCGGGCCGGCGCACGGCTTCGTCACTACCGGCAATCGGCGCGGCGTCCTGACGGAAGGGGCGGGCTTCGGCGCGGTCGAAATATTTGCTGAGATCGATCGGGATCACCCGCAGCATCCGGACGTCAAATGCAATGGCCTCATAAAGAGGCGGCGGCGCTCCCGAAACGTCGCCGACGAAGAAGTGGGCGGACGTGTACCAGAGCTCGGCCGCGGAAAGCGCGCCCTTGTATTCACCGAGAGTCAGGATAACGGCCAGGAAACAGTCGTCATTGATGCGGATGCACCAGTCCGGCTCCTGGAACTTGCGCTCGAAGGCCGTCTTGAGGTGGTTGAAGACCAGCTCCCGCTTGACCTCCCATTTTTCGCCCAAACGCTCGATGATGAGATCGAGCCGGAGCAAATAGGCGCGCCCCAAGGCGTCGGCGCGGGTTTCCCGAAGCCGTTCAATGACGTCGGCGGCGTCATCCTGTTCAAGTTTCAGGAATAACCGCCCTGCAGCGTCTTCGATCATTGGGGACGCCTGATCCTGGATATCGACATCAGCCATAATGCGCACACTCTACTTATGGTACAGCTTGCGCCCGCTTGGTTGAAATTCAATTAATGCAGAATGGCCCGGCTCCCCATTCGCTTTGAAAATGGGCGAGGCTCGGCAAGATTCTTTTAACCGGAAAGGTTGACTCTATATGGTGACAAAAAGGAAGAAGGGGAAGCATGATGTCCGGCAAGGTCTTGCTAGGCGATCTCAGCAGCGGGTCGTACGTCAAACTGGCCCTCGCCGAGACAGGACGCCGCCCTGACTCTATTTACAACTACGCCTGCTCCAGCCTGGAAGACTTCGAGGCGGCGCTTGGTGATTTTCTTGCCGAACACGGAAATCCGCAGCTTTCCGGCGCGGCCTTTTCGACGTCGGGCTGGGAAATCGACGGAAGGGTCGATCTGGTGCACTTCGGTTTCGCGCTGGAACGCTATCATGTCGCCCAGCTTCTCGGCACGCCATGGGTCAAGGTCATCAACAATTTCGTCGCCAAGGCTCTGTCGATTCCCATCCTGGACGAGAGCGAGCGCGACCGCATAAGCGGCGAAGATGCGGCTCCTGGTCACGTGGTCGCCGTGATCGGTCCGACGACGGGCCTGGGCGGCGCCTTCCTGTCGCCGGACGGCCGGGGCGGGTGGGTGGCCAGCCACTGCGAAGGCGGGCATGCAGACTTCGCGCCGCGCACCGAACTCGAAATCGAAATCCTGAAGCTGATGATGAAGAAATACGGCCATGTTTCACGCGAATGTGCCGTATCGACGAGGGGCCTTAAGGACCTTTGGGCGTGCCTGGCCGCGATCGAAGGTGACGATGAAGCCACGCCGTCCACGGACGAGATTCTGGCGCAGGCCCATATTGGCGATGCCCGCGCCACCCAGGCCGTCCGCTTGCAGACCGAAATCTATGCCGGCGTCGCCAGCGACTTCGCCCTGATGACGGGCGCCAAGGGCGGGGTCTATCTTGCCGGAAGCTTCCTGAAGACGCTTGGCCACCTTTTCGATCCCGAGGTGTTCGCGGCGCGGTTTTACGACAAGGGGCGGGTGTCGAGCTATGTCCGGGAAATCCCGGTCTACCGCATCACCGTCCCCGATTGCGAGATCCTGGGCATCAGCACCTTGTTCGACGCCGAAGCCGGGTAGCGCCGGATTACAATCGCTTCATGACAAGCTTTTAAGTTGTCGCCGGTGCAACGAACGTCCATTGTCCCGTCATCCGCCCCGGGGAGGGCATAAGACAGGGACCTTATCCGTCATGAAAACGTTCGTTCTGGCTTCGGCCGTTTCCGTTCTGGCGCTCGGCGCGGCCGGCGCCGCTTTTGCCTCGACCGAGGTCGAACTCAAGGATGTGGCGGCGCGCGTCGTCGTCACGCCGGAAAACCGTGCCGATGTCGATCTCAAGGTCGCCTATGGCAAGTCGCAACTGCCGCAGATCATGATCCACACGGTGGGCAACAAACTGGTGGCGGACGGCAAGCTGAAGGGCCGGCACCTGCAGTGCAAGGGAGGCAACGCCGTGTCGGTCGACGGTATCGGCACCGTCGCCTCGGCCGACCTGCCGACCATCTACATCCGGGTGCCGTTGAACGCCGAGGTCGCCGCCGGCGGCGCGACCTTCGGGCAACTCGGCCCTTCGCAGACGCTGCAATTCAGCCAGGGCGGCTGCGGCAACTGGACGCTGGGCGACGTATCCGGCAAGGCAGAGATCAATATCGGCGGCTCGGGCGACATCACGGCCGGCTCGACGCGGGATCTCGAGATCAATATCGGCGGCTCCGGCAATTTCCGCGGCACCAGCGTGCAGTCGCTGGAAGCCAATATCGGGGGGAACGGCGACGTTTCGCTGGGCCATATCAATGGCTCGGCCGAAGTCAATATCGGCGGCTCGGGCAATGTCATGATCAACGACGGCTCCAGCCCCCGCCTGGAAGTCAATATCGCGGGCTCGGGCGACGTGCGCTTCGGCGGCGAAGCCAAGGACGTCGAAGTCAATATAGTGGGCTCCGGCGACGTCCGCCTGAAGCGCGTCACCGGCAATATCTCCAAATCCATCATGGGCCACGGCAACGTCGTGATCGGGCAGTAAGCCGCTTCTCCTCCCCATCCTTCGGATGGGGAGGGGAGTAGGTTTCCACTCAACCTGTTGCGGTTTAGCCCTTTTTTGCCGTCCGGCCGTGTGTTAACGATTATGCCAGGGTAAGCCAAAAGAGGGTGGGACGTGTTCGAGGAAGATGTCAGGCGGCGCATTCAATTCGCTCCACCGCCTGCGTGGGTCAAGGAACTCGACTTCAAGCGTCCGGCGAAACTCGATCAATCCAGGGCCCCATGGGGCATGTACACCTGGCTGGTCGACGACCAGACACGCCTCGACGTCCGCCCCCAGCGCTATAACCGCACCATCGAGGAAGTGGTCAACCTGTCGGCGCTGGATTACCTGGCCAATGTCACATTGCCCTTCAACCCCTATTACGATGACCTGACCATCCACCATATCCGCATCATTCGCGGCGACGAAATCATCCCGGTAGACGTCGAAAAGCGCTATTTCGTCATGCGCCGCGAACGCAGCTTCGAGCGCCTGGTGCTCGACGGCCGCTGGACCATGGCCATCAACCTGCCCGACGTCCGCGTCGGCGACATCATCGACACCGCCATGACCCTGGCCGGCGACCCGGCCTGCTTCCAGGGCGAAATCTCGATGCCGGTGCCCCTGCAAAGCGGCATGTACTGGGACCGCCGCCATGTGCGCATGATCGTGCCGCCGACGCGCAAGCTGATCCTCAAGCCCTTCGCCGCCGGCTGGTTCGAACCGAAAAAGGCGGCCATGCCGGATGGCTCGACCGAGCTGACCTGGGACGACGAACAGGTTCCGCCGTGCGACTATGAACACGATATGCCCGGCTGGGTCATCCCGTCGCGCGGCTTCTTCACGACCAGCATCGACAGCTGGGAACGCGTCGCCGACCTGATGCGCGCGGGCTTCGAAGGCGATACGGACTATCCCGATGGCCTTTTGCAAGTGATTGCGCGCATCGAGGAAACGCACAAGGATCCGAAGGACCGCATCGTCGCCGCCGTGCGCTGGGTGCAGGAAAACATCCGGTATTTCGCCTTCTCGTTCGGCGAGGGCGGTTTCGTGCCGCGCACCCTGCAGCAGATCTACCAGGACCGCATCGGCGACTGCAAGGACGTGTCCAAGACCATCGCCGCCATGCTGACGCGCATGGGCATCGAATCCTATCCGGCCCTGGTCGATACCCGCCGCGGGCACGACCTCAACAATCAGCCGCCGCGGCTGGGCGCCTTCAACCACTGCATCTCCATGTGCTGCCATGAGGGCAGGACCTACTGGTTCGAAGGCACGTCGGACGTCGCCCAGGGCGGCGACCTGGACCACCTGGCACAGAACGACCTGGGTTACGCCCTGATCCTCAAGCCGAAATCCGACCTGATGCGCATGATGGAAAAGCGCCCAAGCCTGGATTACGAGGTGCGCGAGACCATCCACCTGCCGAAGCTTGCAGGCCGCAAGGATCATCGCGAAACCGTTATCGAGATCGACTATATCTACCGCGGCGCCCGGGCCGACGGCGTGCGCCGCGAACTGCAATACCAGAGCCTGACCAGCTATATCGAGGACCGCTGCGCCCTGTTCAGCTACATCTACGGCATGAACATGTGCGCCATCCCGCAGATGGTCGACGACCGCAAGACTAACGAAATCACCATCAATACCCTGGTGACGACGCCCAATCCCTGGCACCGCACGGGCGCGCCGTTCGAGAAAATTTTCTTCAGCCCCGAATCCGGTTTCGACTACGTTGTCGAGGAACCCAACGGCCGCCGCCATTATCCGTTCGACATGGGCGATGTGCGCGAAGGCCGCATCACCACGGTGATCAAGACCGAGTACGAACTCGACCTGCCGATGAAACCCAGGGTCTGGGACTTCGGCGGCGTAACGCTCAGTTTCACGCCGCGCAAGACCGCCCAGGGTTACGAGGCCGTACGCGACTACGCCGTCAACCGGCCGTGGCTGACGGCGCAGGAGAAGTCCGCGCTCGACCAGGCTTATCACGAAATCGGAAGCTACGACCGCCTGGCTGTCCGCGTGCAGGAAAAGCGTGTCGCCACGTGGCTTCCGGGTTTTCTGATGCGCGCGGCCATTTGGGCCGCCGTTCCCGCCATTGCCGTCGCCGCGCTCGCCGCCTTCGGAAAATTGTGACCGGCCGGCGAACATCCGGACATTTAAGCCGTCGCGCGGCCCTGACGACGATGGCCGCCGCCGCCCTGGCGCCGGTGGTCGCGCGTGCCGATACCGGGATTCCGGCGTTAAAAGACGTATACAGGAACACGTTCAGGATCGGCATGGCGGTTGATCCCTGGGTCGCCGTGGCGCCGCCGGCGCGCGACATCCTGATCAAGCACGCCAGCAGCATAACAGCCTGCGAGGTGATGAAGCCCGACCCGATCGGCGTCGCCGCCGATATCTACAGTTTCGGCGATGCCGACGCCCTGGTGGACTTCGCGCAAGGCAACGGCATAGCCGTGCGCGGCCACACCCTTTGCTGGCACAAGCGCGAACTGGACTGGTTCTTCAACGGCGACCCGTCCGCCCCGGGCTACAAGGCGAAAGTCCGCGCGCGCCTGGAAACCTATATCGTCAACGTCGTCTCGCATTTTCGCGGCAAGGTCTATGCCTGGGACGTGGTCAACGAACCGGCCGCCGACGACGGCGCCGATGCCTATCGGGGCTCGCGCTGGCGCCAGGTCCTGGGACCCGACTATATCGACATCGCCTTTCATGCCGCCCGGTCGGCCGATCCCCATGTCCAGCTCTTCCTCAACGACTACGGCCTCGAAAAGCCCGACAAACGCGCGCGCTTCCTGACCATCCTCGACGAAAAGCTGAGGCGCGGCGTGCCCATCGACGGCGTCGGCCACCAGCTTCATCTCAATATCGGTTCGACCACCCCCGCACAGGTCGAGCCGGCGCTTGCGGCCATGGAGGCGAGGGGGCTGATCAACCACATCACCGAGCTCGACATTTCCGTATATGGCGACCCCGCCGGTTGCTGGGATACGCCGCCATCGGGATGCCAGCCGGAAATGCAGCCCGACACCGAAACCTGCAGGGCGGCGCTCAAGGCCCAGGCAGAGATGTACGGCGCGTTTTTCGACCTGTTCGCGGCGCACGAAAGCGTGACCTCGGTCACGACCTGGGGCGTGGCCGACGACCAGACATGGCTCGATGTCTATCCCATCCAGCGCAAGAACTATCCGCTGCTGTTCGACGCGCTGGGTAAGCCCAAGCCGGCCTTTTGGGCCGTGGCCGATCGGACGCACCGGCCCGAATAACGGATGTGAGCGTTACCATGGCGGCTTGACGGCTCGACACGCTGCAAGCTAAGCTTTTGCCCAATAAAGATAATTATATAAACTAAAGGACAGGGAGAGACTTATGACCAAGGCAGCCAGCCGGCGCGCCATGCTTCTCGGTGCGGGCGCGGCATCCATTCTTTCGGCGTGCGGGGGTGGCGGAGGTGGCGGCTATTCCGGAAGCGGCGGCTCATCGAACTCCAGTTCATCATCCTCTTCGTCTTCCTCGTCCTCGGCAACCGGGGGCCTGCCCGATCCATCGACGGCGCCGGCGCTGAAGACGACCTTCGCGTCGAAATTCAAGATCGGCATGGCCGTCGATCCCGGCCTGACATCACAGACCATTACCAATGCGATCCTGGTGAAACACGCGTCGAGCATCACCGCCGAAAGCGTCATGAAGGCCAATCCGATCGGAGTGTCGGCCGGGGTCTACGACTATACCCAGGCCGATAATCTGATCGCCTATGCCCAGACCAACGGCATCGCCGTGCGCGGCCACAATCTTGTCTGGCATCAGACCTCGCCATCGTGGTTCTTCGCCGGCGACCCGACGGATTCGGGCTACAAGGCGCTGGTGCGCTCGCGGCTGGAGACCTACATCACGGACGTCGTCACCCACTTCAAAGGCAAGGTCTATTGCTGGGACGTGGTGAACGAGGTGACGAGCGACGACGGCTCGGGGACCTACCGCAATTCGCAATGGTACCAGATCTTCGGCGACGCCTATATCGAATATGCGTTCCGCGCCGCCCGGGCTGCCGATCCGACGGTCCAGTTGTTCATCAACGAATATTCGACCGAGGATTCCGCCAAGCTCGGCCGGCTGATGACCATTGTCGACACCATGCTGGCGCGCGGCGTGCCGATCGACGGCGTCGGCCACCAGCTTCATATCAACACCGGCTATCCGTCGGTGGCCAATGTCGAGGCGGCCCTGACGGCTGTCGAAAACCGTAACCTGATCAACCACGTCACCGAACTCGACGTGTCGCTCTACAGCGATCCGGGCAGTTGCTACGGCTCGCCCCCGACGGGCTGCCAGGCGCAGATTACCGCCGGCACCGCGGCCTACACCACGGCCATGCACGATCAGGCGGTACAGTACCGCAACATGTTCAACCTGTTCGCCAGCCATTCCAGCGTCAAGGCGGTGACCATGTGGGGCGTGGCCGACAACCACACCTGGCTGAGTTCGTTCCCGATCGCGCGCAACAACTATCCGCTTCTGTTCGACACGGCCGGCAATCCCAAGTCCGCCTTCTGGGCGATCAGCGACCCGACGTTTACGCCCTAAGCCGGCGGCAGCGCTCGCAACAGATGTGCAAAATCGCAACAAGCCTGTTGCCCTTTGCCGCGAGCGCTGATACATCGCTGCCCTCCTGCTTCGCACCGGCTTCGTTGCGGAGCCGACAATAGGGGTATAGCTCAGCTGGTAGAGCGCCGGTCTCCAAAACCGGAAGTCGTGGGTTCGAGTCCCTCTGCCCCTGCCACTCTTCGAATTGACGAGGCTTGAAAAACCGTTTTCGAGCCTCATTTCTGTTGTTTGAATGCCGCGTAAGCGCGGCGGGTCGAACAGGATAGGCGTTAGACGGTGAAGAAACCAACTGCCAAGCCGCAAGGCAACAAGGTGCAGGCTGTTCCGCAAGGCGGCACGGCGATCGGCAAGATCGAACCGGTGAAGGCCTCAGCCGTAGCCGCGGAGCCGAAGAAGCCATTCAATCCCGGCCGTTTCATCGCGGAAGTGCGCCAGGAGGCGCGCAAGATCACCTGGACGTCGCGCAAGGAAACCTGGATCACGACCGTCATGGTGCTGATCATGGTCGTGCTGGCGGCGATCTTCTTCTTCGTCGTCGACGGCGCGCTCGGCTTCCTCACGACGCTCCTTACCAAAATCGGCCAAGGCTAAAGGCGAAAAGACATGGCGAATCCTGCAGTCGACGTAACGGCTCCGGTCTCGAACCCGAACCACAAGTGGTACATCGTCCACGCCTATTCCAACTTCGAGAAGAAGGTGGCCGAATCCCTGCGCGAGCAGGCCAGGTCGCAAGGCCTGGAAGACAAGTTCTCGGAAATCCTGGTGCCGACCGAAGAGGTCGTGGAAATCCGCCGCGGCCGCAAGTTCAACTCGGAACGCAAGTTCTTCCCGGGCTACGTCCTGGTGAAGATGGAACTGTCGGACGAGGCCTATCACCTGGTCAAGAACACGCCCAAGGTCACGGGCTTCCTCGGTTCGGGCTCCAAGCCGATGCCGGTCAGCGAGCGTGAAGTCCAGGCGATCCTGGGCAACCAGACCGCCGCGGTCGAGCGTCCCAAGCCCGCCATGTCGTTCGAGATCGGCGAAAAGGTCAAGATCGTCGGCGGCCACTTCGCCTCTTTCGACGGCGTCGTCGAAAGCGTCGACCAGGAACATGCCCGCCTGCGCGTCTCGGTATCGATCTTCGGCCGCGCCACGCCGGTCGACCTGGAATACGGCCAGGTCGAAAAGACCGCTTAACACCTGCGGTATTCCGCTTTTTTCAGCTCAGGCGCCGCATGGCTCGCCGCATAGGCGGCGGGCAGTCGCCCTTGCCAACAGCGATTTCGTCAATCGCCGCTGAGACCGCGCAGAACTCGAAAAGGGCGCTCCGGGCAACCGGAGCGCCTTTTTCATTTGAACGGTGGCGAATCGGCGGGCGGACACAGGTCGATGCTTTTGCCACGCCGCACGACGCGCACGCAGTCGGGTTCCAACCCCCGCCAGGCAGACGCACCGAAATTGGCCGTCAGGACGCGGCCGTCGGCATAGGTCACTTGCTGGACCAGGTGATCGTCGCTCAGCCAGCGAAACCCTGTCAGGGCAACGGGCGTACCGTCGCCGTGCGCGATACGGAAATCGTCGCGGGCGGCCTTCAACCAGGGTCCGACGCGCTTGAGTTCCTTGCGGTCGAGGTTCCACATGGTCGGCGTGCCGTAGAGCAGGGCGCGCGCGAAACGCAGCCGCTCCGCGCCCACGACCTTGACCAGCCCGAACTCCCAGCGGTCGGCGGCCACCACGGAATCGTGGAAGGCCGCTTCGAACAGCGGCAGCCGGTCGGAAGCGCCGAACAGGCTGCGCGCCTCGTCCGGCGTAGGCTCGAACGGCTTGAAGAACAGGCCGGGCCGCTCGGGCGGCCACCAGCCGCCGAAACGCTTGTCCTTCAGCAGCGGCCAGATGGCGATTGCGTGGGTTTGGGCGGTGCCGTGCGAATAATGGGTGACGCCGCTGCTCCACGCCGTAACGTTTTCCGACCCCAGGACGAATTTATACTTGCGAATGGCAAGTCTCAGCCGCGCCAGGCGGTTGGCCCGATCGCGGTCCAGCGTCATCGGATGGTCGGGACTGAAATCTTCCTTGAAGTCGCCGAAGGCGTCGACATCGACGAACACTTGGCTGGCGCCGTCGTCAACATGGCGGGCATAGCGAGAGTCCGGACTGGGCGCGCCCGGATGCCGGGCGATGGCCTCGCTCGACATCTCGCACCCCCGGTTGGCGAAACCGGTCATGCCCTGGCCGTCGGCTTTGACGATACAGCCCGACGGATAAAGATCGTACCAGACGGCCACCGGCGTGTCGGCGGTCGCCAGGGGCTGGCCGTTGTCGAAGGATTCGTAAGGTCCGGCCAGATAGCCCAGCGCCTTCGCCCTGGCCAGGTAGGCGTTGCCGACCAGGTTTTTGCTCGAGCGCGGATCCTGGTCGTAGCTGATGGTGATGCGATCGATGCCGAGCGCCTTGAGATCGTCGAGGAAGGCCAGGTCGCGGCCGTCACCCCAGACATAGGCCTGGGGCGCTCCGAAAAGGCGCGGCAGGCCGGGAACAGCCTTCGCCTTGAACGGTGTGAACTGCCCATGGGCCTTCATGTACTGGCGATAGAACAGCGCGGGCGCCAGCGGATCGGGGGCGCCGATGGTGAACAGCAGGTCGACCGTTTCGGCGCCCCGCGTAAAATTATGCGCCAGCCGTGCCTGAAGGCCATCCTGGTCATGCAGGCAAAGTTCCGATTGCAGGCCGTCGGCCAGCGCGTAAGTCACCGTCCGCCCTTCGGTCAGATAACTCCAGGCGGGCATGGAGAGCAGGGCGGTGGCGCCCAGGCAATGCTCGTGGGCGTACTGCCTGCGCCAGAAGGTGTCACCGACCTCGTAAGCCATGCCTTCGCCGTCGGGCACCAGCCAGGTTCCGGCCATCGTCTGGGGCAGGGGCCAGTTGAGATCGGCTCCCGGTGTGGCGGTGATGGTCAGTTGCAACGCGCTGCCATCCGTCCCGACCCTCAGCGTCCGCCCGCCAGCGTCGCTCCAGCGCCAACCGGCGCCGTCGCGCGCCACAGCGGCCGTTTCCGGCGCATGCAGCGCCGGCATGACCGCAACGGTTGCTCCGTCACCGGTTAGGGCATCGACCTTTAAGGTTTCCGGGTCAATCGTATAGGTCACCGCGTCCACGCGGACGGTGAGGGGAGACGCCTCGGCCACCGGCGCCGCCAATACCGACAAAAGTGTAAGAAGAGGCAACCGACGCATGGCGATATCCTTCATAAGACCTGGCGTTCACGCATGACTTTCGACGCGCCGGCGCGGCCGTGCACGATCATCGGCACTATCCACTTACGCAATATCAGGAACGGTCGCTCCACCGCCAGCCACAGCGCGGTGGCGGCGGCTATGACGCTGATGTAGAAGACCGCGACGGCGCACCAGCCCTGCGTCCAGCCCGCAGGCAGCCAGCGTACGTCCGCGGCATAAACCAGTTTCTGGCAAAGATAGAGGCTGTAGGAAATCCCGGCGATAAAGCCGAGGCCCGTCCAGCGCAGGGGCTTCAGACGGCCCTCAAGTTCGATCAGCGCCGCCAGGAGCAGCATGACCCCCAGCGAAAACAGTGGATATACGGCGATACTGCAGGCCTCATCGAGTATCTGGCCGGTCATGGAGGTCATCCATACCGCCACAAAAATGCAGGCCAACGACACGGGCAGCAGCCACAAGGGACGGGCGAAGCGCGCCCACAGGTCGCCGTGGAACAGACGCAGCGCCGCCAGGGACACGCCGGCGATCAAGCCGTCCAGGCGGCACCAGGTCGGATAATAGACCAGCTTTAGGAAATCGGCCGGCTCTCCACCCGCCGCCTGCGACGCCGCCCACAACCCATGTCGCAACACCATGCCGCCGATTACCAGGGTAACGACCGCCGCCAGCGGCAACCATCTGATGTTCATCTTGTGGAACAGCAGGACAAGCCAGGGCAGGATCAGGTAAAAATACTCCTCCACGCATAAGGACCAGGCGTGGGAGAAAGCCCGCGCGGTTTTGATGTCCAGACCGATATTGACGGTGAAGGTCAGGAAGCGCCAGGCCGGCGCCATGGTCGGCCCCTCGCGAAGCGACGGAAGAAAGACATAGACCGCCAATACCAGCCAGAACACCGGCAGGATGCGGAAGACCCGCTTCATATAGAAGACCAGCAAATTCGGCGTCTGGCCGGCATGGACGGGCCTGAGAAGTTCTGTGCCGATCAGGTAACCCGACAGGACGAAGAAGATATCGACGCCATACCAGCCGTTGCGACCCACCCAGGTCGAGAAGGACGGCGGCAGGTGGTCATAGGGCATGTGCGCCGAAGCGACCAGCAGAACGGCAAAAGCTCTTAGAATATCTGGTCCGATCGCGCGAACGCCCTGCATCGTGTCCCCCTGAACTATCGGTCTTTCCCCGCGAAAACGTGTCGGTTCTGGTTCGGCCATGCCGCAGCCCTCATCGAAAGACGATGAGAGACAGACACGTCGGAGGTCGCCAAAAGGCTTTCTGTTTTGTGGGAGCGCGCCGATCTTTATCCGCTGCCCGGAATTGTGCAAGAGCCCTGAAAACAAATATTTCGAGCGCTATGGACCGTCATTCGGTAAAGGCCTTGCCACGACCGGCCATACAGGCTATAGCCCCCGCTCTTCGTTCGGGGGTGACCCTTCGCGAGGTCAAATCCGTGGGAGAAGCACCACTTCGCACCACGGCTCACAATGTTCCAGTCTTTCGGAACTCTAGGAGATATAAATGGCTAAGAAAATCCTGGGCTATATCAAGCTCCAGGTGAAGGCCGGCTCTGCCACGCCTTCGCCCCCCATCGGCCCGGCCCTGGGTCAACGCGGCGTCAACATCATGGGTTTCTGTAAGGAATTCAACGCCCGTACGGAAAACGTCGAAAAGGGCACGCCGCTGCCCACGATCATCACCGTCTATCAGGACAAGTCGTTTACGTTCGTCACCAAGACGCCGCCGGCGACCTTCTTCATCAAGCAGGCGCTCGGCCTGAAGTCGGGCTCGCAGAAGCCCGGCCGCGACTTCGTCGGCCAGATCACGCGCCAGCAGCTGCGTGACAT
>CAKZJB010000137.1 GCA_936940865.1 uncultured Asticcacaulis sp.
CCGGGCCGGACATCAGCACCGCCATGAGGGCCGCGGCTGCCAAGCCGCGCCCGGGAGCAGAGCCCAAGGCCTTAACCACACGCCGCCACATCATATTGTGCCCGATTTCTGTTACGCGTTCCGACTAACGCGAAGCTAAGCGATTCTGGCTGTTTTTGCCCGGTTTTTTTCGAGGTCCGGGCGCGGTTTTCCCGCGCTATTTCTTGCGGAACTGATCCAGCGAAACGACCTTGGGCGCGTCAGGATCTGGCACGCCGTCATCGGCCTTCGCGCCAATATTTTCGGAGGCGGCGTCGACCGGCATGTCCGCGCCGGTTTCACTGATCGTGCCTTCGGCCGAGCCTTCGCCAGGATCGAGGTCCTGGGTCAGGGCTGCCGTGTCGTCGACTTCGAACTCAAGCATGAACTGGGCGTAGGGGTCGTGGAAGCGGGTGATCGCCGCGTAGGGCACGGTGAGGATCTTGGGCACGCCGCCGAAGGTCAGGGTCACGCGCATGAAGTCGTCGGTAACGCGCAGGTCGCGGAACTGATGCTGCAGGACGATGGTGATGTCGTAGGGGTAGCGCGCCAGCAGGTCGTCCGGGATCGAAACCCCGGGGCCGCGCGTCAGGAAGGTGATATAGAAATGGTGTTCGCCCGGCAGGCCGTCCCTGGAGGCCGCGCGCAACAGCGCCTGACGGATGACGCCGCGCAGGGCGTTCTGGGTCAGGGCGGCATAATCCATCAGATCGACGGGCATCTGGTCTTCTGACATCGCAGGGGACTTTTCAACAAAATTCGAAGCCGAGGTGTATCACGCGCCCGCGAAAACGAAACTCAAAAAACGTGACCGTCAACAAAATTCCGTGACTCGATTCCGGGCAGACGGGCGCCGGTTTTTCCGGGCGCGACATGCCGACACAGCCGCGCCGTCGTTTATGGAAAGGCAACCCAATATTAACCCTGCCGGTGCAAACTTCCAACCGTGCCAAATTCGTGGCTGGGGCTTTTCAAGTTGGATGACAACCAAATCCGCAATCGTTTGCAATTTGCCGGCATAGGGCCGGACGACGTCAAGGCGCTTCGGGCCGTCTGGCGTGAAATCGAAGGCCCCTTACCCGGCATCCTCAACGGCTTTTATGTCCATGTCCGCCGCGAACCGGGACTGGACCGGCTTATCGGCGAGCACGAGCATCAGCTGAAGGCGGCTCAGATCGGCCATTGGCGCAGCCTTTTCCTCAACGGCTTCGACCGGACGTATTTCGACAACGCCCTGCGCATCGGCCGGACGCATCATCGCATCGGCCTGGAACCCAAATGGTATGTCGCCGGCTACAACTATATGTTCAGCGAAATCGTCGACTATCTGATCCGCCGCCATCGCTTCTCGCCGGCCGGGCAGTCGCGGGCGATCCGGGCGACCGCCAAGGCGATCTTCATGGACCTCGATGTCGCGCTGTCGACCTATCAGGAGGCCAGCGAGCAGGCTCTGATCGACCGTTCGCACGCCACGGAGGCCGCAATCGCGCAGTTCCAGCGCGAGTTCGACGCAGCGGTCGACGGTTTCCGCGATAGCGCCGGCGATCTCAAGTTGACTTCGAACAACCTGGATGGCGCCGTCGAAACGGCGAAGACTTCGGCCGATTCCGTGGCGTCGGCCGCCGTAACGACCTCCTCGGACTCGACGTCGGTCGCCTCCGCATCGGAGGAACTGACGAAATCGATCCAGGAAATCAGCCATCAGGTCTCGGGGGCTTCGCAAAGCATTCGCGAAATCGTCGGCCTGAGCGAGGCGTCCGGCAACGAAGTGGGCCAGTTGTCGGGTGCGGTCAGCCGGATCGGCGAGATCCTGGGGCTGATCCATGGCATTGCCTCCCAGACCAATCTTTTGGCGCTCAACGCGACCATCGAGGCGGCGCGCGCCGGCGAAGCCGGCAAGGGGTTTGCGGTCGTCGCCTCCGAGGTCAAGCAACTGGCGACCGAAACCGCCCGCGCCACCATGGAAATTTCGCGGCACATCCAGGAAATCCAGTCGTCCACCGAGCGCGCCGTGGCATCGAACCGCGCCATCCTGTCGGCGGTCCACCAGGTCGAGCAGATGACGACTTCGGTGGCGGCGGCGGTCGAGGAACAGTCGACCGCGACCAACGAAATCGCCCAGCGCGTCCAGCACGTGTCGCAGTCCGCAGGCGTTGTCGCCGGCAGCGTGGAGGGGCTCAACGACGCCGTCACGCGGACCCACGACGCATCCGACCGGGTCGGCGACGCCGCCCGGCGACTGGACAATCAGTCCGGCGAACTGGCGCGGAGCGTACAGGCCTTCTTCGCGCGGCTCAGGGCCTGAGGCGGGCGTAAATCACGGCGTTGCCGCCGGCACCGATACGACGCCAGCCCACAAGCCGATCCATGGCGCGGGCCATGGCGGTGTCGGGTCTGAGAATCGTCCACTGCACCCCCTCACGGTCGAAGGCGGCCGCCATGGCCTGCGGATCGCCGGCGGCGATTTCGGCGTAGTGGTCCAGGAAGACCGGACCGTAGAGATCGGCGCGGCTGTCGATATACGGACGGGCTCCCGCGCGGATCAGGTAGCCCCCGAGATCGTAGGCGTTGAAAACGCGCTCTCGCATCAGGGCCGGCGGCAGGCGCGCAAGGGTCGGAGCCGGATCGGAAGCCGTCACCGGAGACGGCATGGGAAGCGCCAGGCGCAGCGCCGCCAGGGCCACGACGGCGAGAGCCGGCCACGGCGAGGGGGCGGAGACTTCGGACGGCGGGCGCGGCGCCTGCCCCAGCGACGGCGCGAGGACGAGCACGGCCAACACGGCCAGGATCATTTCATGACGCTGCTGGTGGAGGCTCATGGCGAACAGGCCGCCCAGCAAGGCCCAGCGCACGGCGCCCAGGCGCGGACGGAAACGCCAGACAGTGAAAGCAAGGGCTGCCGCGGCGATGAACAGGGGCTGCGGTTTGGCGAAGGTGACTGGAGCCCATTCACCGATGCCGCCGAGATTGCGCATGGTGAAGAGCTTCAGCGGGAAAAGCAGGCCCTCGAGGCCGAACGGCGTCAGCAAGGCCGCGGCCAGGGCGGCGGCGGTAAAGCCGAGCCATTTCAGCGCCGTTCCGGATTTCGTATCGGACGCCAGGACGGCCTCGAGCGCGAACGGTGCGATCAGGGCGAGGCCGGCGATGAAACTGCCATGCATGTTCGCCCACAGCGTCATCAGCGGCAAATGGGCCCAGGGCGGCGAAGCCTTTGCACGGCAAAGCGCCGACAGCCAGAGCACCATGACGGGCAGGACCAGGATATGAGGGCGCGCCAGCAGGTGCGGGCCGAATAACGAAGCGCCAACGAGCACCAGCATCCACAAGGCCAGTCCACGGACGTGCTTCGCGGCTTCGCGCGCCATCAGCCCGATGCCGCTGGCGAAACAGGCCGCCGTCAGCAGCATGACGCCGGGCCAGCCGCCGAGCCGGAAGGCGCGCGACAGGATGACTTCTGACAGCCATTCGTGGGCGATCCAGGGCTTGCCGGCAAAGGTCCATGAGAAGGGATCGGTGTGCGGCACGGCGCGGTGCGCCACGATCCAGTCGCCGGCGGCCAGGTGCCACCACGTGTCGGTGTCGTTGAGCAGAGCGGACGGCCACAGCGTCAGGGCAAAGACGAACAGCGCGATCAACGCCGCCGAATGCGCGGCGGCCCAAGCGCCGAGATCGGGGCGGGCGGCGGGCAGGGGGACGCTGGCGGTCTGCGGCTTCATGCGGGGCAGACTAGCGCAAGGCGTTTAATTCGTGGTGAAGGGTGCTTTCTTGCATCTCCCCGTCGCGCAGCGATGGGGAAATGCAAGAAAGCAAGAATCCCCGCCACCACATCTCCTTCACACTTGCTTGCGCAAGCGCTCAGTCGTGCGGTCGGCACGGGCCGCCCCGCCCCTCCTCATTTTCTACGAAGACGGGGAGGTACAAGGGGCGTTAATAGTGGAAAAGTACCGGACTTCTGTTGCCAGGCGTCCGGCGGGCCCCGCCTGGAGGGCTTATTCCCCAGGAGTTTGTTCGGAATTACTCCGCTGCATTACGCAGCAAGAGCGTACTCCGGAGCGAAGTTATCGTTCGCATTTATAAAATGGGCCGATCGCGGGAGCCCATGCCGGGGGAAAGCTTCACCTTTACACGTCTGTCGATGCTGATCGGCCCCATAAATCCCGCCAAACAAGCCCTTGGGGGGGTGATGGTGGAGCCGCCGGGAATCGCACCCGGGTCCAGTCCGCTTATTACGTGGGCGTTTATCCCCATAGTCCGGTTGCCCGGACACCCCCAATATAGGGAAGGGCGGGGCGAAGGGGAAGGGCCATCCTGTGCCATCCACGAAAAACGCCCGCCCGGGTGACGGGCGGGCGCCTGCGGGGCCATGGTTACGCCCGGTTATAATTCCACGCGCTTGTAGTGCGGCGTCAGGAAATGGACGAAGACAAAGGCGGTGAAGTAGGTGAAGGCGGCGATCGCGAAGATCAGCGTGTAGGAGTGCGTCGTCTGCAGGATCCAGCCGACGAACAGCGACATGACCATGCCGCCCACGGCGCCCAGCGCGCCGCCGATACCCAGCACCGTGCCGACCGCCGAACGCGGGAACAGGTCCGAAGGCATGGTGTAGACGTTGCACGAGAAGGCCTGGTGGCCGGCCGTGGCGAGGCCGATGATGAACACCGCCGGCCACAGGTCGTGGACCATGTGCACGAAGAACATCGGCACGGCGAACAGCGAGAACAGGAAGAAGGTCACCTTGCGCGACACGTTGACCGACAGGCCGCGCGAGATCAGGAAGGACGACATCCAGCCGCCAAGCACGCTGCCGATGTCCGAAATCAGGTAGATGGTGACCAGCGGCAGGCCGAAGGACGAGATGTCGAGACCGTAGTTCTTGTGGAAGAAGTCCGGCAGCCAGAAGAGATACAGCCACCAGATCGGATCGATCATGAACTTCGACAGGGCGTAGATCCAGGTTTCCTTCTTGGACACGACTTTCCAGAAAGCCGCCTTTTCCACGGTGTCGGCCGGATCCTGGCGGATGTGGTCGAGTTCGGCGGGGGTCAGCTTCTTGTGTTCCTGCGGACGGCGATACATGGCAAGCCACGCCACCAGCCACAGCAGGCTGAGCGCGCCCGTGACGATGAAGGAGCCGCGCCAGCCCAAGCCGAGGCCGTGGAATTCCACAGGGAAGGTGCCGATCTTGAACGTGGTCAGCGCGATGAAGGGCACGCCGGCGGCGGCGATCATGACGCCGATCGAGGTGCCGGAATTGAAGATGCCGGCGGCCAGCGCCCGCTCCTTTTGCGGGAACCATTCGGTGATGGCCTTCAGGCTGGACGGGAAGGAGCCGGATTCCCCGAGGCCCAGCGCGAAGCGGGCCATGGTGAACTGGGTCAGGTCGGTGACGACGCCGGTCGCCATGTGGGCCAGCGTCCAGGCGGCGTAGGCGATGGTATAGCCGATGCGCACGCCGGCGACGTCCAGGAAGCGGCCGAAACACAGCTGTCCGATGGCGTAGGCGCACTGGAACCAGAAGACCAGGCCGGCATAGCTTTCCTCGCTCCAGCCGAACTTGCTTTCCAGCTCGGGCTTGAAGAGGCCCAGCATCTGGCGGTGCGTATAGTTGATCGCCAGGGCGGCGAACAGCAGGGCGACGATGCCCCATCGATAATTGCCAATTCTGGCGGTGGCGGCTTTGGCCTGCGACATGACCTGTCCCTGTTTTTGCTTGCCCGAGATCTACCCCGGTTTCTTCGGCTTGCATACTAGGCAACTCATGACACCGGTGGCAAGGCTAAAAAATCGAATAAGGAATAACGGCGTTCCCTCACTCGCTTACCGCGCGAACGGGGGTCAGAGTCCGAAGAGGTGCATAAGGACGACAAGGTTGGCGGCGATGAGCGCGGCGAAAACGGTCCAGGTGGCGGCCTGCATCCACGGGGGCGCGGTGTGATCGCCCATGAGGTCGCGGCGGCCGGTCAGGCGGATCAGGGGCCATACCGCAAAGGGCAGTTGCAGGGACAGGGCGACCTGGGTCATCACCAGAAGCGCGCCGACGCCGTGTTCGCCCATGACGGCGATGCCGGCAAGGGCGGGGACGATGGCCAGGACGCGCGTGATGACGCGCCTTTGCCAGCAGGGAATCCTGATGTCCAGGAAGCCTTCCAGGATGACCTGGCCGGCGATCGTGCCGGTAAAGGTCGAACTCTGGCCCGAGGCGAAGAGCGCGATAGCGAAGAGCAGGCCCGCCGCCGCCGCCCCGGTCAGCGGCGACAGCAGCGCCTTGGCGTCCTCGATGTCGGCGACGCCCGTATGGCCGTGCGCGTGGAAGGCCGAGGCCGCCAGGATCAGGATGGCGGCGTTGACGAAGGCGGCCAGGACCAGCGACGCAACGGTGTCGAGCGTCGTCATGGTGATGGCTTCGCGCGTGCCGTGCAGGCCGGCCTCGACCTTGCGCGTCTGGACGATCGAACTGTGCAGGTACAGGTTATGCGGCATGACGGTAGCGCCGACGATGCCGATGGCGAGGTACAGCGCAGCCGGGTCGCCCAGGCGGCCAAGGTCCGGCACGGCGCCCATGAGGATGCCGCCGCCCGACGGCTTCGACAGGAAGAGTTCCAGGAGGAAGCACAGGCCGATCGTGGTTACGAGGCCGAGGATGATGGCTTCCACCTGACGGAAGCCGCGGCCCTTGAGCCCCAGCACGATCAGCAGGTCGAGCGAGGTCAGCACGACACCCCACACGAGGGGCAGGCCGAACAGCAGCTTGAAGGCCAGCGCCGCGCCCAGGACTTCGGCGATGTCGGTGGCGACGATGGCCAGCTCCGCCAGGCCCCACAGGCCGAGATTGGCGGCGCGGGGATAGTGGGCGCGGCACGCCTGGGCGAGGTCGAGACGCGCGACGAGCCCCAACCGGGCCGCCAGGATCTGCAAAAACATGGCGGCGATCGCGGACAGCAGGACGACGAACAGCAGGCCGTAGCCGAACCGCGAGCCGGCGGCGATGTCTGTCGCCCAGTTGCCGGGATCCATATAGCCGACGGCGACCAGCAGGCCGGGGCCGGCGAAGCTGAGAAACCGCCTGAGCGGCGTGGTCTTCGGCGCGACCTCGACGACGCCCTGGACCTCGCTGGGGCAAAACGGCGCCGTCGCCGTATTGGGCAGCTTCAGGGCGCGCGCCGTGGCGTGGCCGAATTCCGTGATGCGGCTGAACATGGAGCCAAGGTAGGGAGGATTCCCGGAAAGGCCAATAAAAAAGCCTCCGTCGCGGGAACGGAGGCCTTTTGTGATATTCTCCTCCGCACGCTTCGCGCAGGGAGGAGAGTTCTTAGTGGTTGTCCCGAGGCAGACCCATGGTCTGGGCCAGGCGCTGGAATTCAACGGCGTCTTCCAGGCACGCGCCCGAGCCCATCTGGCCGACGGTGCGGCGCTGCATGGCCTGCCACGGCGTCTGGCTCTTCGGATACTGATAGCCGCCCCTGGCCTCCAGGGCGTCGCGGCGGCTTTTCAGCTCCTCGTCGCTGATCAGGACGTTGACGGTATTCTTGTTAAGATCGACGCGCACGCGATCGCCGGTCTGCAGCAGGGCCAGGTTGCCGCCGGCCGCCGCTTCGGGCGAGGCGTTGAGGATCGAAGGCGAACCGGACGTGCCCGACTGGCGGCCGTCGCCGATGCAGGCCA
>CAKZJB010000138.1 GCA_936940865.1 uncultured Asticcacaulis sp.
GATAGCCTGACCGAGGCGCTCGAGGCGCTGTGGGACGACCTGACCACCAAGCAGATGTATATCACGGGCGGCATTGGTCCTTCGGCCAGCAACGAGGGCTTCACCGATTATTTCGACTTGCCCAATGAGACTGCCTATGCCGAGACCTGCGCCTCGGTCGGCCTCGTCTTCTGGGCCAATCGCATGCTCGGTCGCGGGCCGGACCGTCGCTATGCCGACGTCATGGAGCAGGCGCTTTACAACGGCGCCCTGCCGGGCCTTTCCACCGACGGCAAGACGTTTTTCTACGACAATCCGTTGGAGAGTGCCGGCAAGCACCACCGCTGGATCTGGCATCATTGCCCATGCTGCCCGCCCAACATTGCCCGCCTCGTGACATCCATCGGCTCATATATGTATGCGACGTCGGACGATGAGATCGCGGTGCATCTCTATGGCGAAAGCACGTTGCGTTGCGAACTCGCCAATGGCGCGAAGGTCACCCTCAAGCAGACCACCAATTATCCGTGGGAAGGCACAATCGCCTTCAAGACTGAGCTCGCCGAGCCGGCGCGATTTGCCCTGTCGCTTCGGATTCCCGAATGGGCCGAGGGAACGACGCTCAGCATCAATGGCACGATGATCGATCTCGCCAACAACCCCGTCGACGGTTACGCGCGCATCGAGCGCGAATGGCATGACGGGGATCGCGTCGCATTGACCCTACCGCTCGCACTCCGGCCGCAATTCGCCAATCCCCGCGTGCGCCAGGATGCGGGCCGGGTCGCTCTGATGCGCGGACCGCTGGTCTATTGCGTCGAGACGACGGACAACGGCCCCGATCTCAACGCGATCGTCCTGCCGAAGGACCTGCCACATGCGGAGACCTCTGTACTCGACGATCTCAACGGCGCCGTCGCCGTCGACCTGGCGGTCGAAAAGGCCAAGGAACTGGGCGCCAAGGCAGCCATGCTCAATGTCTCGGCGCCGTTCCACTGCCCGCTGATGCAGCCGGCGGCCGACGAGATGCGCGACGCCCTGTCTAAGGTGACGATCAATGCGCCGGTCTCGACCCTGGTCGCCAACGTCACGGCGCGTCCGGTCGGCGACGTCTCCGAGATCGCGGACCTGCTGGTCCGGCAGGTCACCGGCCGCGTGCGCTGGCGCGAATCCGTCGAATGGCTGGGCGGGGAGGGCGGGGCGACCCGTATCGCCGAACTGGGTTCAGGCAAGGTGCTGACCGGCATGATCAAGCGCATCGCCCCCGAGGTCCAGGCCGTGGCATTGAATTCGGCGGCCGATTTCGAGGCTTTCGCGCAGTCTTTGAAGTAAAGGTTTGGCCACGGATAGCACGGATACGCCGCTAAAGCGGCGACACGGGTGGTCCCGGTCCGTGACGCCGGCCGCGGATGTATAACAAGGAAGATGCGCTTTGCGCTTTGTTATCCGTGAGGCGCGAAGCGCCATCCGTGATATCCGTGGCAAAAACCTTGATCAGCCTTTGCCACTTGCCCTGAAGAAGACATTGGCCTAAAGGCGCGCAAATCCAAAACGCGAGAGGAATCGCATGTTCGAACTGACCGGCAAGACTGCCCTGGTAACGGGCGCCACCGGAGGCCTGGGCGCCGAGATCGCCCGCGCGCTCCACGCCCAGGGCGCCAAGGTCGTGCTGTCCGGCACGCGGGAAAACGTGCTGAACGACCTGGCCGCCGAACTGGGCGACAACGCCTTTGTGGCCGCGGCCAACCTGTCGGACGCTCAGCAGGTCGACGGCCTGGTGGCCAAGGCCGAGGAGGCGGCGGGCGCAGGGATCGACATCCTGATCGCCAACGCCGGCATCACGCGCGACGGCCTGATCCTGCGCATGAAGGACGAGGACTGGGAGACGGTCATCAAGGTTAACCTCGAAGCCTATTTCCGCCTGGCGCGCGCCGCCACCAAGGGCATGATGAAACGCCGCTTCGGCCGCATCATCGGCATCACATCGGTGGTCGGCGTAACCGGCAATCCCGGCCAGACGAACTACGCCGCCTCCAAGGCCGGCATGATCGGCTTCTCCAAGGCGCTGGCCCAGGAAGTCGCGTCGCGCAACATCACCGTCAACTGCATCGCGCCCGGTTTTATCGCCTCGCCGATGACCGACGAGTTGAACGACGCCCAGCGCGCCACCATCTTGGGGCGGATTCCGGCGGGTGCCCTCGGCACCGGTCAGGATATCGCCGCGGCGGCCGTGTACCTGGCCAGTGCCGAGGCGGGCTATGTCACCGGCCAGACGCTGCACGTCAACGGCGGCATGGCGATGATCTGAATTCCCGTAACGGGATGATGTGTTGCGGTGCATTAACCGATTGGGGTAAGAAGGCGCGAAATGGCTTGAATCGCGCCGGATGTGTGAATACAAGTCGAAACCGGATTCTGATTACCCCGGCGGGTTCAAGGCGAAAGGCCACCCCGGACGAGGGATCTGAAAAAGCTAAACCTCTGAAGGGACTATAAATGTCTGATGTTCTTGAACGTGTTCGCAAGATTGTGATCGACCACCTGGACGCTGATCCGGACAAGGTCACGGAAAAGGCGAGCTTCATCGACGACCTGGAAGCCGACAGCCTCGACATCGTCGAGCTGGTCATGGCTTTCGAAGAGGAATTCGATATCGAAATCCCCGATGACTCGGCTGAGCACATCCTGACGGTCGGCGATGCCGTCAACTACATCCAGGAAAAGCTGGCGGCGTAAGGCCTGAACATGGCTTTTCACGGAGCGCGGTTCTCAGGCCCTTGCATTTTAAGGGGTTTGGCCGCGCTCTGTTCGTTTCAGGGCGGAGCCCGTCTCCGCGCCATTTGCGTATAATTCGGGACGCGGCCGTCATCCGGGAAGTCAATGACGGCGGCAAAGGGTGGAAACTATAATGGTTCGTCGCGTCGTCATTACCGGTCTGGGCCTGATCTCGCCTTTGGGCGCGGGCGTCGACATCACCTGGAAGCGCCTTATCAACGGCGAATCCGGTGCGGGCAAGATCACCGCCTTCGATACCACCGACTATGCCTGCCAGGTCGCGTGCGAAGTGCCCACCGTGGAAGGCCGTGGCGGTGGCGGCCCCGACATCGAAGGGTCGTTCGATGCGTCGAAAGTGCTGTCCAATAAGGAACGGCGCAAGATCGACGACTTTATCCTGTATGCCATCGCCGCGTCGGATGAGGCGCTGAACGACGCCAACTGGCATCCCGAGGCCGAAGAGGACAAGGTCAGGACCGGCGTCATGATCGGTTCGGGCATCGGCGGCCTCGGCATCATCGCCGAAACCGCGCTGGAACTGCGCGACAAGGGGCCGAAGCGTATTTCGCCCTTCTTCATTCCGTCATCGCTGATCAACCTGGCTTCGGGCCAGGTGTCGATCCGTCACGGCCTGAAGGGGCCGAACCACTCGGTCGTCACGGCCTGCGCCACGGGCGCCCACGCCATCGGCGACGCCGCCCGCCTGATCGCCCACGGCGATGCCGACGTCATGGTGGCCGGCGGCGCGGAATCGGCGATCGTGCCGATCGGCATTGCGGGCTTCATCGCCTGCCGCGCCCTGTGCACCGCCTTCAACGACGAGCCCACCAAGGCTTCGCGTCCCTACGACAAGGACCGGGACGGCTTCGTCATGGGCGAGGGCGCCGGCATCGTCGTCCTGGAGGAATACGAACACGCCAAGGCCCGCGGTGCGAAGATCTATGCCGAGGTCCTGGGCTATGCCCTGTCGGGCGACGCCTACCACATCACCGCGCCGTCGGAAGACGGCGACGGCGGCTATCGCGCCATGATCGGCGCGGCGAAGGACGCCGGTGTCGATCCGTCCGAGATCGACTACGTCAATTCGCACGGCACCTCGACCATGGCCGACGGCATCGAGCTCAAGGCCATCGAGCGCTTCTGGGGCGAGCGCGCCAGGACCGGCACGGTGTCTTCGACCAAATCGGCGATCGGCCACCTGCTGGGCGGGGCCGGCGCCGTAGAGGCAATCTTCTGTACCCTGGCGATCCGCGACCAGGTCGCGCCGCCGACGCTCAATCTCGACAATCCCGATGTCGAGACACCCATCGACCTGGTTCCGCACAAGGCAAAAAAGATGACCATTCGCAAGGCGATGTCGAACTCGTTCGGCTTCGGCGGCACCAATGCGGCCCTGATCCTCGGCCAGGTTGAGGGTTAAGCCGTGGCGCGGGGCGGGGAAGGTTCGAAACGCGGTATCCTGGCCCCGCTGGCCGGGCTGGCGGGCGGGGTCGTTCTGCTGACCCTGGCCCTGATCCTGTTCAGCTATTCGCTGCTGTTCAGCCCCGGTCCGCGCGCCGATACCGAAGTCACCTTCCCGCGCGGCATGAGCGTCGCCGGCATGGGCCAGGAACTGGAAAAGCACGGTGTTATCCGTTCGGCCCTGGTGTTCCGTGTCGCCGCCAAGCTGGGAGGGCATTCGAAGGGGCTGCACGCCGGCACCTACCTGTTCCCGAAGAACGCTTCGATGATGGCCGTGCTGAAGCAGATCGAGGACGCCCGCGTCGAGCAGACCTATGTCACCATTCCGGAAGGCCGCACCTCTGCCCAGGCCGTGCGCGTGCTGATGGCGACTCAAGGCTTGGTCGGCGATGTCGACGTGCCGCCAGAAGGCTCGATCCTGCCGGAAAGCTATCTCTATCAGCGCGGCGAAACCCGCCAGGCGGTGCTTGACCGCATGCTGCAGGCCGGCCGCAAGACGCTGGATGAGCTGTGGGCGACGCGCGCGAAGGGACTGCCGTTCACGACCAAGGAGCAGGCGTTGATCATGGCGTCGGTGGTCGAACGCGAGACCGGCCTGCCGTCGGAACGCCCGCGCGTCGCCGCCGTCTTCGTCAACCGCCTGAAGAAGGGCATGCGCCTCGAGTCCGATCCGACGGTCATTTATGGCATTTCGCATGGCGAGCCGCTTGGCCGCGGTCTGCTCAAGACCGAGATCGAAACCCCGACGCCTTGGAACACCTACACCAATAACGGCTTGCCGGTGACGCCCATCGGCAATCCGGGCCGGGCGTCGATCGCGGCCGTGCTCAATCCGGCAAAGACGGAAGATCTCTATTTCGTCGCCGACGGCACGGGCGGTCACGTCTTCGCCGCGACCTACGAACAGCACCTGGCCAATGTCGCGCACTGGCGCCAGATCGAAGGCCAGGTGAACCACTATTCGACCCCGGCCTTCGACGCGTCATCCGCCCAGGCGCAGGCTTCGGCCGCCGGGGCCATGGCGGAAATCAAGCCGTCCGCGCCGGCCCAGGCCGTACGGCTGCGCGCCAAATCCTGACATCACGCGTTTCGCATACGAGGTAAGTCCGCCAATGGCCATTTCCAGCATGACCGGTTTTGCCCGTTGCGACGGCGCCTGGGGCGGGATCGCCTGGACGCTTGAAGTCAAGAGCGTCAATGGCCGCAACCTGGACATCAAGTATCGGTTGCCGCAGGGCTTCGAGGCCGCCGAGCGGCTGGGACGCGAACTGTCCAAGGCGCGCTTTGCCCGCGGCCAGATGAACCTGACCCTTTCGGTGTCGTCGGCGGGCGCCCAGGCCGGTGTCAGCCTTAACCGCGAGGTCCTCGAAGTCTATCTTGCGGCCAGCCAGACCCTGGTCGAGGAGGGCAAGGCCACGACGCCCTCGGCCGATGGCCTGCTGGCTCTGCGTGGGGTCATCGAGACCTCGGCCGAGGATCGTACCGAACTCGACGAAGCCGGCGAGGCGGCGTTGGCCGCCGATCTGGCCACCCTGTTCGAACGGCTCAAGGCCGCGCGCGACAGCGAGGGGCGGGCGCTCGAAACCGTCTTGAAGGGACACCTGGTGACCATGGCGGCTGCCGTCGAGCGCGCCAGGTCGCTGGCCGACCAACAGGTCGAAGTCATCCGCGAGCGCTTCACGCGCCGCCTCGACGATATGCTGCCGGCCGAGGTCAAGGACGGCATCGGGGAGCGCATTGTCCAGGAAGCCGCGCTTCTGGCCGGCAAGGCCGATGTGCGCGAGGAACTGGATCGCCTGGCGTCGCACCTCGAACAGGCCCATACCCTGATCGACGCGGAGACGGCGCCCGGACGCAAGCTCGACTTCCTGGCGCAGGAATTCATGCGCGAGGCCAACACCCTGTGTTCGAAATCGGCCTTCATTGAATTGACGCAGACCGGTCTGGAGCTTAAGGCCGTGATCGACCAGTTTCGCGAACAGATTCAGAATGTGGAGTAAGCCATGACCATCACCACAGACGGACACGGCTTTCAGAAGATCCGGCGCGGGCTCATGCTCATTGTCGCGGCGCCGTCGGGCGCCGGCAAGACGTCGCTGTGCCGTCGCCTGGTCGCCGACCATGCCGATCTCGACCTGTCGATTTCGGTGACGACGCGCGGGCCACGTCCCGGCGAAAAGGACGGCCGTGAGTACCATTTCATCGACAATGCCGAAATGGATCGCCTGATCAAGGAGCACGCCTTCCTTGAATATGCGTCGGTCCATGACGCCCGCTACGGCTCGCTGAAGGAGCCGGTCGAGCGCGCGCTCAGCCACGGCAAGAACGTGCTGTTCGACATCGACTGGCAGGGCGCCCAGCGCATCTCGGCCAAGGCGCCGTCCGACGTGGTCCGCGTCTTCATCCTGCCGCCGTCGATGGCCGAACTGAACCGTCGGCTGGTGGCGCGCGCCCAGGACGACGACGAGGTGATCCGGCGCCGCATCTCGCGCGCCAAAAGCGAGATTTCGCACTGGGCTGAGTACGACTACGTCATCCTCAATGATGATTTCGACCGTTCCTATGCCGAGCTGGTCCATATTTACCACGCGGAGATTTCGCGGCGCTCGCGTGGCCTGTGGATTTCGCCCTTCGTCGACGAACTGATGGCCGAGCAGGTCTGATGCGTTTTCGCTCGGGGGGAATTTATGGGAATAATGTGGGTCGTTTGGCCGCTTGATGGCGACATGACAAGCTATCTTGATAGCCAGGAGATTGACTATCCGGAAGTGCCATCTCGTTTTCCAACGGGGCGAGAAATCCAGGAAGGGCTTCGGGGCTTGGTTGGCTACGACTTCGAGATCAACGACAATGGCCTGTCAGCCATATGGCAAGCCATGATTACGCAGGCAGGCGCTGCCGGAAAGCTGGAAACGGCATTGCTGGAGATCACCTGCTATTCTGGCGATGATCAACCGCAGAAATTGATCTTCGAGAAGGGGGACGAAGAACTGATCAAAAAGCTCCTTCGACTACTGATCCCCAGGTGTGGGCCTCTGGTCCTTATCGATGATGCGGGGGGCGCACCCCAGGTGATCTTGGCCTGACGGCGCGCAGCCGTAGGGCGCGAGGCATCGAATTGACATCACTTTTGCCCGCTTGCGGCAGCCTTTCGCATATGGATTGAGCGGAACCCGCTTGGCCCTCCCCATTTATGGGGAGGGGGGACCGCCGAAGGCGGTGGGCGGGGCTCTTG
>CAKZJB010000139.1 GCA_936940865.1 uncultured Asticcacaulis sp.
CCATCATGATGAGGATTCAGGGTTTGTTGATGATGATCCGGCTCTAATGACACACCTGCATGGGTTTGGATATAAGAATCAGGGTTATATGGAGCAGGATGATGATGATGATTATGATTATAATTATGATCATTGCCATGTGCGCGAGTGTAATTAGGGTTTGATCCTGTGTAATTATTGATGAAGAGAGTAGTGGAATGAAACGTGTTGGGGTGATGATGATTAATATGCAACGGATTATGGGGAGGAGGCGGAAGATTAATGAAGAGATTAGGAGTATGATAATTGGGCCTGTCAGGATGAAGCAGCATTACCGGATGGGAATGGGATGGATTATTATTATTACTAATAAGGATTAGGATTAGGATTAGGGTTAGGATTATATTCATGGCTATTATTAATAGATGAATAGTTGAGATAATTACTGCTATTATTAGCAGGAGGATTAGTGGCAGAGGAAGAGGAGGAGCAGGAAGAGGTGGAGTAATTAATGGAAGGAAGCATGTAGTGATGATTTGTAGGATGGCCGGATGGATTAGTAGCATGATCACCAGCCTCCCCGTAATAGTGATTAATGACGGGATTCTGGCCGTAATTAGGGTTATTAATCACGTGATTAGAGGGGTAAGCCATCTGATCTGGGCGCCGATGATTACTGTCGCTAATGTATGGTTTGTGATCCGCCAGAAGATAATCGTCGTAAGATTTGTGATGATCGTCGTCGTCATCGTCGTGTTCGTGCTTCAGCCATGTGCACAGTTCCGACGGAAGCAGCTTCTCATAGGCGTCGTCGCTGCCGACGAATTCGCCCAGGTCGCGCACACTGACGAAACCGACGTTGGGGAATGTCGCGGCCGCGCGGCGCAGGAAGCGGAAATTGTGGTCGCCGATGCCGACCATGACGTAATAGATCTGCGATTCCGCGTTTTCGGCCCGGCTCAGTATATCCCAGGCGGCCTCGTGGTCCTCATTTTCGCCGTCGGTCAGGAAGTAGTTGATGGCCGGCGTGCCCGAGCGCGTCTCTTCGCCATAGGTCTCGCGCGACAGGCCGAAAATCATGCCCAGGAGGCCGCCCGGGGCCTTTTCCTCGATCAGGCCATAGGTCATCAGGTTGGACCTCAGCACGGGGCCATAGTCGGTGCGGCCGCCGATAATGCCGCGCAGCCGCGGATCGCCCAGGATTTCGCGGTTCACATAGTCCGGATAGGTCTGCGCCGTGATGGGCCGGATCGAGGCCATGTTGTCGCCATCCGAAAACACCCAGGCGTCGATCCGGCCGTCGTCGTCGAAATAGAGCGCCACCGGCAGGATGCGTTCGATGGCCGCCTGCACGGCGCCGCTTTCGAACAGGAACTTCATCGAGCCCGAGACGTCGATATTGATCCCCACCTGCGCCGGGATGCGCTCGTGAATCCCTTGTTTCTTAAGGACAAAGCCGACGCGCCGGACTTCTTCCTCGGGCTTCTGCAGTTTGAACGTCGTCACGGGGCTTCCTTCCGTTTCAGTTTGGACAACAGGTGTCGATGGGCCGCACCGACCGCGTCGAACGGTCCGGCGTTTTGCGATTTCATGCGCCGGGCCAGCAGCGCGGCCGAAAAGGCGGCATGCCAGGCAGGCAGCTCCTCACGCGTGAAGCCGCTTCCGGACAGTCCGAAGTCGTCGAGGCCGCGCGCCAGGACCGCCAGGGTCTGCCGGCCGCTCTCAAGCCCCGCAGCCGTCGCCGACAGGCTGGTTTCGCGGGCGACCAGCGCGTCGCGTTGCGAGCGGTAGTGCGCGGCGCGGTCCCGGTCTTCGTCGGCCGAGCTGTCGATGTGGGCCACGATGAAGCGGCACGCCAGGATGTGCGCCTTCAGGGACCGCGACAGGGTGGCGTACCGGTGCGACAGCCCGTCGAGCGCCTGGACGCAGTCTTCGATCGCCGGCTGCGACGCCTCGACCGATTGCGACAGCGCCTTGATCCGCGAATATTCCTGCTCGAACGACGGTTTCGTCAGGCCGCCGCCGAACAACCGCCTTACCGGTCCCAGCGCGCCGGCCCGGGCGTCGAACACGCGGGCCGGGTCGAGTTTCTCCAGCCGGCCGATCAGCTCCAGCCAGGCCTCGCGGGCAGCTGCCAGGGCGTCATCGCTCACCAGGACAAGCTGGCTCTCGGCCAGCCGGCCGTGTTCGCTCTGCAGCGCCGCGCCGAAGCGCACCACGTCCTCGAAATGGTGGTCGTCCAGATTGACGCCGTTCACCGCCTGCAGCGCCTCGGCCAGGACCTCGTGCGGGGCATCGGCGTCCAGCGCCTGCAGGTCGGCAATCGTGCAGGGAATGCGGTGGCGCGGCTCGCCGGCCGCCACGATCTTCGGCCGGTCGCTCTTCGCCGACGGCGCCGTCGGCGTCCCGAACAATATGACGGGCTTCTTTTCCAAACCGGGGCTCGCGCGCCTATTGCAGGTAGGCGTTGATGACGTCGCCCAGGCCGGCATTGGACGCGGCGCCGACGGCATGGAATTTCCAGGAGCCGTCCTCCTGCTTGATGAAGGACGCCACCTGGATCGTCGTCTTGCCGGCGAATTCCGAGGTCAGCTGATAGCGGCACAGCTCGGAATCCATGGCGTCGCACACCTCGATATAGGCGTTCTTCACCTTGCCGAAATGCTGGTTGCGGCGTTCGGCTTCGTGAATGGTCGCCCACACGGCCAGCTCGGAAATGTCCTCGGGCAGTTTCGCCAGGACGATCTTGAATTCCTCACGGAAACCTTCGTCATGGTGTCCGCCGCCGACATCGTCATCGTCGTCATCGTCGTCCCGGGCGTCGTGGCCCATGCCGCCGCGCCCCGTCCGGTCGTCGCGCTCGTGCCACATGGACCCGTCCTCGGTCTGGAAGGAGCCGTCGGCATTCTTGACCAGCGAGCCTTCGCGATTGCCCGGTCCCCGCACGAAGGCGTAGCACAGGGCGTGCGAGCCGTCATTGTACAGCCGCGCCCGGTTGGCGTCGCCGCGCGGATGCACCAGGGCGAAGCAATGGACATCGAGGTCGAAGGCCGGGCCGGTGCCTTCGGGCGGATCCCAGACCAGGCCGGAATGGACCAGCTGAATCTCTTTTTCGAGTTGGAACGATTGGCCCTTGCTGAGCTTGAACGTCGCCATGATTAAAATCCCTCCCTCTTCCCGGGTGCCATTCAGGACCTGACCGGCCGTTCGACGGCCAGTTGCCGGGCCTGTTCCAGCCGGGCGCGCGCCGTGGCATAGCGTTGCTTGTTGAGTTCGCCTTCGGCCACGACCTTGTCGGCGATCACGCGCAGGCGCTGGGCGGCCCCCAGCACCAGGTCGGCGTCGTCAAGCCGGGCCTCGCCCGAAGCCTTGGCGGCGTCGACGGAAACCTTTTCCAGCACGTCCAGCCCATAGCCCTGAAGCGAGGCCCGCAACTCGCGCCGCATGGCGTTCATCTGCTGTACGGACTGGGTCTGGAACAGGGCGTGCAGGCGGATCAGGATCGACTTCACGTCGTTGAATTCGGCGTGGGCCGACGTCACCGTGTCCGCCAGGGTGGCCAGGGCCGCGCCGCGCACCAGGCCGATGGAATCGAGGTCCGTCGGCGCCTTGGCGTAGGCGCTTTCCAGGACCAGGACGCGGTTGCGGAAAAGGTCGACCTTCCGCGCGAAGTCGCGCGCCTGCTGGACAACCAGCGGATCGCCGGATTTCGCCTGTTCCGACTGGGCCGCCAGTTCCGTTTCGGCCATGGTCAGGATATGGCGTCCGGCTTCCACGTAGACGCCCAGGGATTCGATCGTGTCGCGATACCCGTCGGCCAGGGTGCTCATGCGCGACACTTCGCCGATAAGCCGCGTCGTTTCGCCGTCGATCTGTTTTTCCATCGGCTTGATCAGGTCGGACAGCGACTTCGCCTTGCTTTGCAGCAGGCCGCGCACCTCGTCGGTCACCCGCTTGAGGCGGCGCGCCGGGTCGCCCAGGCCGATCGCCGCCAGCAGCCTTTCCAGGAAACTGCTTTGCAGCTTCTTGCGAATACTGGCCTCCAGTTCGGCCAGGTCGGCGCCGTTCACGCCGTCACGGATCGTGCGGAACAGCTCGAACAGGACGGGCGAGTCCGCCTTGGTGATCTGCGCCAGGATGTCATCGAGTTTGGCGCCGAAGCCCGCGATCGCATCCTGGCCGAAGGTCACGACCGAATGGTCCGCCGTCGTGACCAGCGGCGCCTTGCGCGCCAGGGCCTCGGCGGCGTCTCGCTTGTCCGGTGGCAGGATGATCGTGACCCGGGCCGGCAGGGATTGCGCATCCGTGACCGTATCCGACCCGGTCGAAGTGGTAGCCGACATTGCTGTTGATCCCCCGTGTGGCGCCAGGCGGCCCCAAAGCCGCCTGCCGAAGCCCCCTTTGACATGGTCCCTATCTACCGCGCTTCAAGCCGATCGGAACAGGAAAAAACGGTAATCACCATCTTTTGTTATCGGCGCGGCCGTCCGGCTTCGCTTCATCCCGGATTTGATAAAACTATCGTACCCCGTTGATGATGCTCCAGGTTTTCCAGCACATGGCATTGCCGGCCATTGTATCCGGCTTCATCTTCCGCAGATTGGCAACCATTTGGACAAGGTAGACCGACTCGGTGCCGTCGTCTTTTCGGACGGTATAGGTGATGTTTTCACAGGCGCCGTTCCGCAGTCGGGCACAGTGCCGGCGATCGGCCGAAAAGACAAGGAGCCTGACGTTGGCATCAGCGCCGGAAGGCTCGATAGTCATGTCGAAGCCGAACGCCCTGCGATACGCGTACATCAGGTCGGAGACGTACGGGAATCTGTTGAAGGGGACGGCCTCACCCGTATCCGTCACGCAAAACAATTTCGCCGCCCCCGCGCAGGCCGTTCCCGCCAGGCACATTCCGATTGCGACGAAGGCGCATAGCGCCGCGACCTTTCGCATGCTTCCCCCCAAAGTTTCGCCACCCACTGACCGGCCAAGCTTATACCAACGGTCATAAAGAATGACCGTTGGCATTCGTTTTTTCAGCTCAAACGCCGCATGGCTCGCCGCATTAGCGGCGGCGGGCGGTCGC
>CAKZJB010000140.1 GCA_936940865.1 uncultured Asticcacaulis sp.
GGGCGGTCGCCCTTGCCAACGGCGATCGAGTCAAAGCCAATCGCCGTTGGTATTACGCGAAAAACCGGGTTCCCCTTTTCGCAGCATGCTTTAGGCGATCTCGACACGGCGAGCCACAAGTGCGTCGAAGGCGGCTTCGAGCCTGGCGTTTGTCCCCCTCAAGCCCGCGACAACAGCGGACGTAAAATCCACATAGGCGTGCCGGCGCTCAGTCGCCCAGTCATGCGGCGGAAAGGCCAGCAGGTCGCGCAGGTTGCTGATCTTGTCGGCCAGCTTCACCAGCTTGGCCTCATGCGACAGGTAAGGCGCATGGTCGATCTGCGTCTGTTTACGCACCGTCCAATGCCGGGTGATATCGTCGGTCACTTCGAGAACAATCGATGTGATCCGTTCGCCGAAATGCGTTCTCAGTTCCTCGGCCGTCGTGTCGGTGTCCTCGATCGTGTCGTGCAGCAGGGCGGCGCACAGGACGTCGATATCGTCGATCCCGCCTTCGTCGGTCAGGATGTGCGCCAGCGATACCGGATGGTTGATGTAGGGGGTGGCGCCCTTGTCCTTGCGCCGCTGGTCGCGGTGCCTGTCGGCGGCGAAATGCACGGCCTTGATCAGGGTTGCTGTATCTTTCATCTTTTCCTTTCAACAAAAAACCCTCCGGCGTGACCGGAGGGTTTGATTTTTATGCCTCTTCGGCAGCGGCTTCGGCCTTGCGGCGCGGACGTCCGCGCTTGGGCTTGGCGGGGGCATCCTCGGCCTCGGCGACGGGCGGGGCCGCCACCGGGACCGGCGTCGGCCGGCTCAGGAAGGCGGGCAGGTCGTCGCGGACAACCGGCTGTTCGCTGGCCGGGGCATCGAAGCTCAGGTCGGGCTGGGCCGGGGCGGCGCTGCGTGCCGGCGCGCCAAGAGGCTCGGTTGAGGCGACGAAGGGGGCTGCACCACCGTTGCCGTTGGCGCTGTACGAGCCGGCGCCGCTGCTGTTCAGGTTCTGCTCCTGCTCGGAGAGGCGCTGCTGGCGGCGGCGCTCATAGCGCTCGCGGCGGCTTTCGCGGCGTCCGCCTTCGAAATCACCGTCCTGACCGTTCTGGCGATCTCCATCCTGGGTGCGAGGTTCGAAATTGCGCGGCTCACCGCCCTGACGGTCGCGATCGCGGTCACGGCGGTCGCGATCGCGGCCCCGATCGCGGTCACGGTTGCGGCCGTCGCGCTGTTCGAAGCGCGGGCGGTCTTCGACGGCCGGCTGTTCGCCTTCACCCGGGATAACCGCTTCGGCCTCGGCCTCGGTGGCCTCGGCCTCGACCTCATCGTCGAAATCGTCATAGCCGCTGGAGAACGGATCGCGCTGCAGGAATTCCGAAACGGGGCGCTGCGGCTGCATCTGACGGATCAGGCGGAAATAGTGCTCGGCATGCTGCAGGTAGTTTTCGGCCAGCACCCGGTCGCCCGACGAATTGGCGTCGCGCGCCAACTGCTGATACTTTTCGTAGATGGTCTGGGCGTTGCCGCGCACCTTCGACCCTTCCGGCCCGTTCGATTCGTAGGCGCGGTTGGGATTGTTCTGGTTGCCAGAGGGTTTGCGGTTACGGCTGCGTTGCCGTTTCATGCCCCTGAAATCTTTCATGTGATGCGACTTCTCTCTTACGCTCCGCCCACAATGCACCGGGCGGGGAAATGTCTACCATTCGTGTCGCAACGCTTCGGCGGTATCCGCTGACCCCTTCTACGACTTTGCGTCCAAGGTGTTTCGCGTTGCTTGGTGTCTGCACAGGCGCCGCCGGTTGACCTTTGACTTCCGCGGGCTTCGGCCTGGCAATGTGTCTTGGCTTTGGTGGAATAGCGCAGGGACCGTTGGGTCCTTGATCTGTCGCGCTTCACGCAACCCCCGGCGCGATATTTACCGGCAACTTCCTTAAGGAAAGATTGTCCGATCGAGCTCGCTATTGGGGTGAAGACACTCAAGTCTTAGCGGATCAATGACGACCTGCCAAGCAATATTTTGCAGTTTACGGCTTCCTTGCTGCGACGACGCGGGGCAGGTTCGACAGGTCCAGATAGGTGGAAACGTCGGCGAAGCCCGCGTTTTTCATCAGGTTTTCAACTTCGGCCGATTGATCGAAGCCGATTTCGAGCAGGGCCCGGCCCCCCGGCTTCAAAAGCCGGAAAATCTCGGGCGCCAGGGCTTCATAGGCCTCGAGGCCCGATTCGCCGCCGTCGAGCGCCAGGTGCGGATCGTGGTTGACCACTTCCGGATCGAGCGTCGGGATGACGTCGGAGCGGATATAGGGCGGGTTCGACGCCACGATGTCGAAGGACGCGTCGGCGATACCCGAACCCCATGAGGTGCGCAGGAAGGCGGCACGGCCGTCCAGGCCGAGATTGGCGGCGTTGTCGCGCGCCACCGCCAGGGCGTCTTCCGAGATATCGGTACCGACGCCGCGCGCGGCCGGCCGCTCGCTCAGGACCGACAGCAGGATGGCGCCGGAGCCCACGCCCAGGTCGGCCATCTGGAAGCTTTCGCCGGGTTGGGTCTGCTTCAGGATCATGTCGACGATGCATTCGGTCTCCGGACGCGGAACCAGGACCGCGTCGGTGAGATTGAGCAGCAGCTTCCAGAAGCCCTTGCGGCCGAGAATCCGCGCCACCGGCTCGCGCCTTTCGCGGCGGAGCAGCCATTGGTCCAGCAGATCGGCCTGGTCGTGGCTGAGCTCGCGATAGGGGTCGGTCAGGATGTCGGTGCGGGTGGCGCCGGTGGCCGCTTCGAGCAGCAGGCGGGCATCGATCGCCGGGCTGTCGACGCCGGCGGCCTTGAGGCGCTGTTGCGCGCCGGTCCAGGCTTTGACGAGGGTCGTGGTCATTCGTGACTCATTCAAAGTAGCGGGCGACGACCATGTAGTTGACGGCAGTGTCGTCCGACAAGCTCCATTTCCCGCTCAGGGGATTGAAGGTGACGCCTATTGCGGGCTCAGGCGTCAGGGCCGTGTCCGCGAGGAAGGCGTGGATTTCGGAAGGATGCAGGAACTTGTCCCAGTCGTGCGTGCCCTTGGGCACCCACTGCAATATGTATTCGGCGCCGAAGATTGCAAGGGCGCGCGCCTTTAGCGTGCGGTTCAGCGTGGCGCAGAACAGGATGCCGCCCGGCTTGACCAGCGAGGCGCAGGTCTTGAGGAAGCTTTCCGGATCGGCGACGTGCTCGATCACCTCCATGCACAGAACGACGTCGTAAAGGACCTCGCCCTTGGCTGCCAGTTGCTCGACCGTGCTGTTGAGATAGCGGATATCGAGCTCGCCCATGTCGGCGTGGGCCCTGGCCGTGCCGATATTCTTTTCCGAAGCGTCCAGTCCTGTGACCTGGAAGCCCATGCGGCACATGGGCTCGGACAACAGCCCGCCGCCGCAGCCGACATCGAGCAGTTGCAGGCCGCGAAACGGCGCGCGTTCCATGGCGTCGAGCTTGAAATGGTCGAGGCAGGTATCGCGAATGAACGCCACGCGGGTGGGGTTGAAGCGATGCAGCGGAGCGAATTCGCCCTTCACGTCCCACCACTTGGCTGCCAGGGCCGAAAAGCGCGCGACCTCGCCGGCGTCGATGCTGAAGCCGGAGGCCTGTCCCTGATCGGATGATATCGTCTCGCTTGTAACGGAATTCATTAGATTTTCGGCCATGACCTGCGCCAATTTCTCTTTTATCGCGGCCGTTTAAATTCTTGCGGTTGCGAAGATGTGAAGCTAGATATGCCGCGCTTTACGATAAGGGGTCAAGCCTCGTGCCAGGCCTTGCAATAGGGATTTTGAATTCATGACGCGTTTGGTGATGAAGTTCGGCGGCACGTCCATGGCCGACCTCGAACGCATCCGCAGGGCGGCCCGCCTTGTGGCCGCCGAGTACGACGCCGGTCACAAGGTGGCGGTGGTGGTGTCCGCCATGGCCGGCAAGACCAACGAACTGGTGGCCTGGACCGACGGCGCCGGCAAGGCGACGGGCCGTGCCATGGAAGGCGACGACGAATACGATGTCGTCGTCGCTTCGGGCGAGCAGGTAACGGCCGGCCTTCTGTCGATGACGCTGCGCAATATGGGCTATGACGCCGTCACCATGATGGGCTGGCAGGTGCCGATCATCACCTCGGACATCCACGGCAAGGCGCGTATCCTCGACATTCCACCGGCCAAGCTCGACACCGCGCTCGACGCCGGCCAGATCGTCGTCGTCCCGGGCTTCCAGGGCGTGACGGAATCGGGCCGCATCACGACGCTCGGCCGCGGCGGGTCCGATACGTCGGCGGTGGCTGTGGCGGCGGCGGTCAAGGCCGTGCGCTGCGACATCTATACCGACGTCGACGGCGTCTACACGACCGATCCGCGCATCGAGTCGAAGGCCAAGCGCCTCAAGAAGATTTCATTTGAAGAAATGCTGGAAATGGCGAGCCTTGGCGCCAAGGTGCTGCAGACCCGTTCGGTCGAATTGGCCATGGCGCAGCGCGTGCCCGTGCGCGTCCTGTCCAGCTTCGTCGAGCCCGGCGAAAACATCGACCAAGGCACCATCGTGTGCGACGAGGAAGAAATCGTGGAAAAGCATATCGTTTCCGGCGTGGCCTTCAGCCGTGATGAAGCCAAGATCACCCTTCTGGGCCTGCCGAACAAGATCGGCATTTCGGCGCTGGTCTTCGGCAAGCTGGCCGCGGCCAACATCAATGTCGACATGATCGTCCAGTCGGAAAAGCGTTCGGGCGAATACGCCAACCAGATCTTCACGGTCGGCCGCCGCGACGCCAAGACCGCCGTCGACATCATGACGGCCGCCAAGGACGAGATCGGCTTCGACGATATCCGCCTTGATGACACGGTGTCGAAAATCTCGATCGTCGGCGTCGGCATGCGCTCGCACACGGGCGTGGCCGAGACCATGTTCCGCGCCCTGTCGGAAAAGGGCATCAATATCCAGGTCATCTCGACCTCGGAAATCAAGGTGTCGGTGCTGATCGACGAAGCCTATACCGAACTGGCCGTGCGCGCCCTGCACGCGGCCTATGGTCTGGACAAGATCGGCGTTTGATCCTTTCGAACACTATGATTTTCAAAGCCCTTCCGGTGTTCCGGGAGGGCTTTTTGCTGGGCGGTATGCGGAGCTGAAACGGCCTGAAGAACAGTGGCGGGATATTTGGAGCCCGTCTGATGCCTGTTGTCCCCATTCCGCCGAAGTCTTCCGTCACGCCGCCGTTGCTTGGTGGCGATAACGCAGCCGATGCCTATGCCCGGGCGGCGAAGGACCGCGCCGAAACGACGGTAGCGCTCGATGCCACCAACCAGTTGCAGGGGCTGAGGTCCGACCTGTCGAACCCAGACACGGGCTACAGGTCCTTGCTGGGCGGCGATGCGGTCAAGGGCATCGACGGCCAGGCCCTGACTGGCCATTACCTTTCGCTGTTCGATCAGGGCTGGAAGGATATCTCATCGAAGCTGATGCCGGGGCCGCAAGGGATGTTCGATGCGGCCGCGCTCAATATGCG
>CAKZJB010000141.1 GCA_936940865.1 uncultured Asticcacaulis sp.
ATGTCTAGGCCGATTAGAAATGTCGCAGTTTCCGCCAGATAGAAATGTCAGTGGCACCGTCAGTGGGGTAGGGCGGCGGGCGGGCGCGAAGCTCTCACATCGCGCAGAGCCCGACCGCCGACCGAGGCACTGGCTTTGATCAACGGGTTTCTTCGGGTGTGATGCACGTTGCGAGCGCGTTTCTATCGAGATAGTCTCCGCCTTATGGAGATTATTGATACTTTCCAGATCACTGGGCGCGGACTTGCAGTCGCTGTGGAGGAGACAACCGAGCTGCCAGTAGGCAAGAAGTTGCTGGCCGTCGTGAACAGGCCAGACGGGCGTTCTGTATCTGCTGACGCCTACAAAGAATGGCTACTTCAGAGGAATTCTCAGCCTGTAGAGAAGGAGGCCTTTCTCCTTATGGGCCTATCTAAATCAGATGTTCCTCCAGGTAGCAAATTGCAGTTGAGCATCTCGACGGTGCAAACCTGATAGATCAGCCCACGCTGAACATGTGCCTGGACTGGTCGCGTCGTTTCGGCGCCTTGTCGGTACGAGCAGGGGCCGGATTGGCGTCCTGGCTTTGCTTGATCAGGTCCAAAAGGCTGCCGAGGCGCTTGTTCTCGATAATGTTGGTTTCCTTGACCTGACGGATCTTGTCGAAAGTTCGATAAGGCAAGTCCTG
This sequence comes from uncultured Asticcacaulis sp., assembly GCA_936940865.1. Taxonomy (GTDB): domain Bacteria; phylum Pseudomonadota; class Alphaproteobacteria; order Caulobacterales; family Caulobacteraceae; genus Asticcacaulis. The sequence continues at coordinate 668 of CAKZJB010000141.1, forward strand.
GCCTTCGTAGCGGATCAACAGCCGACCATCGGGATAGTCGTAGACGGTGACCCGCTTGCCGATGGCAGACTGGGCGGCCTCGGTCGGTTCCAGGATAAACAGCACTTTGTCGTATTGCAGGGTGAGCGCCTGGGACAGCGTGCGTTCCACGCGCCAAGTGAAGGTGTCGTCGAGATTATCGCGGTCGGTCATAGCTCTGTGCAGGTCCTTTGGGTTGGCGGGAAGCTTGGCAAAGCGGGTGTTGTAATCGGCTATAAAGCCGGGCAGGAAGGCATTACCGTCAGCCATGGAACTCACACCGGCCAGGCGCAGTTCCTTCACCAGGCGGTCTTGCAACGTCTTGTTGGCCCGTTCGACGCGCCCCTTGGCCTGGCTGGAGTTGGCGCAGATGATCTCAATGTTCAGATCGCTGAGAGCACGGCCGAACTGCGTCAGGCCGTCCGTATTGGCGCCGCCAGGCTTGTTGACGCGAAAAACAGCGTGCTTGTCGCTGTAAAACGCGATGGGCTTGCCGAACGTCTCCAGATAAGTACGCGTGGACTTGAAGTAGGCGAAGGTCGACTCGGTCTGAACAAACTGCAGGTGCATCAGACGGCTGGTGGCGTCGTCGATATAGACGAGTAGGGTGCACTTCGGGCCACGGCCCTCGAACCAGCGGTGATCCGAGCCGTCGATCTGGATCAGTTCGCCGACGCAATCGCGCCGGTATCTTGGCTGGTGCACGCGACTACGGCGCTTCTTGCGAGGTTGCCACAGACCGTCCTCGACCATCCAGGCGCGCAAGGTCTCACGCGAAACGCTGATATCGTGCAGTTCATGTAACTTCTCAGCTGCAAACGTCGGCCCAAAATCAGCGTAGTTTGTCCGGACAATGGCCATGACAGCGATGCGAACATCATACGGCGTCTTGCGATTGCTTGGCTGGCCGCGTTTCCTTGAAATCAAACCACCGGCGCCTTGCAGCCGATAGCGCTTCAGCAATCGCCAAATCTGTCGTTCGCTTACCCCAAGCACCACGGCCGCAGCGCGCGCCGGCATCCGTTCAAGATCGACGTCGCGTATAATCTCTAGCTTGTCGAGCTCTGCATCGCTCATCGTCAGCACCCGCATGGCTTCTGCCTCCACATGGCCCAATTCGACCAGGGGAGACTGACACGTCTAATTTGCGTGGCACTGACATTTGCATTTTGCAGCTACAAGG
>CAKZJB010000142.1 GCA_936940865.1 uncultured Asticcacaulis sp.
CGGCGAGCTGATCTGGCTCTTTATCGAGCGAAGGCCGGTGGACGTAACCGCGTCGAGGTGGCTTGAGCCGCTTTCTGGAGGAACATGCCATGCTTGCCCTGCGCATCAAGTGACAACTTCCATTTAAGCCCTCCGAGGGCGTTCGAGAAATCGTTTCAGCATGGATACGGTTTGCGACCACGCCCGCTGGTTCTGCTGGAATGCTGCTGCGCCGGATAAGCCCGTCTGCATCAGCCGCAAGGTGGTCCCTGTTGTGGCAGAACGAAATTCCGGTTCGATGATCGTAGGCGGATCCTCATCCAAGCCGGTTCCCACGTAAAGCTCAATCGCTGCGGCGCGTGGACCGAAAGGTAGTGGCCGCCGCCGGTGTACGTGTCTCCCTGCGGATCTGCGAACTCAATCTCCCAGCGCCCCCGGGGCGGACGCTTGGATTGAAATCGAATGGCGCTGAAGTGATCTAATTTCAAGTCATGTCCAGGATGTCTCTGACCTTTGCGGCGAGGTCTGCGTACGAAAAAGGCTTGGTCAGCAGATGGACGCCTTTATCGAGTCGGCCCTGATGCACGATCGCGTTGCGCGCGTAGCCGGTCGTGAACAGAGCCTTGATGCCAGGCTGAATGGCCTTGGCTTGGGCCACGATGTCGGCTCCCGTCATCCCGCCTGGAAGAACCACGTCGGTGAACACCAAGTCGACCCGCTGTTCCCTCAGGATTGCCAAAGCGGACTGACCATCGAACGCTTCGAGCACGCGGTATCCCAGCTCTTTCAGCGTTTCGACTGAATAGGCCCGGACATCGGCATCGTCCTCGATGACCAGAATGGTTTCGCCGCTCGCGGCTTCCGGAATCGGCGCCTCTCCTTGGGTATCATCGGCAGACCCGTCACTGACGAACCGGGGAAGGTAGATTTTGACGGTGGTGCCGTGCTCTCGCTCCGAATAGATCTTGACATGGCCCTTTGATTGCTTGACGAAGCCATACACCTGGCTCAGTCCGAGACCAGTGCCCTTTCCTTCCGATTTCGTGGTGAAGAAGGGCTCGAAAACCTTCTCCAGCACCTCGGGCGCCATGCCGGTTCCGGTATCGCTGACGGCGACCATCACGTACTGGCCGGGCGTCACCTCGTCCTGGACCTGGGCGTAGCTGCGGTCAAGGTAGGCGTTGGCGGTTTCGATGGTCAGCTTTCCGCCGCCCGGCATGGCGTCGCGGGCATTGACCGCCAGGTTGACGATGGCCGTCTCTAACTGGCCCGCATCGACATGCGCGCGCCACAGGCCGGCCGTGCGCACCGTCTCTATGGCGATGCCTTCGCCCAGCGTCCGCGCCAGCAGTTCCGACAGGTCCGCGACCGACCTGCCGACGTCGACCGGCTTCGGATCCAGCGGCTGGCGGCGCGAGAAGGCCAGCAGGCGCTGGGTCAGGGTAGCGGCGCGCTTGCCGGCGTCGAGCGAACTCGACACGAAGCGCAGGAGCTTGGGGTCGGCCTCGGGATAGCGCCTCAGCAGCAGCTCGAGATTGCCGAGGATGACGGCCAGCATGTTGTTGAAATCGTGGGCGATGCCGCCGGTCAGCCGGCCGACGGCTTCCATCTTCTGGCTTTGGCGCAGCGCCGCCTCGGCGCGCTCCCGTTCCTCGATCTCCTGGCGCAGGCGGCGGTTGCTGCGGCCAAGCGCCCGGGCATCCAGCGCCATGACGCCCAGCATCAGGGTCGCCATCACGACCAGCAGCCCCGCGCCGCCATAACGCATCATGCGGATCATCAGCGTGTCGGTGCGCTGCCGGAAGTAGACGGTCCCCAGTTTCACGCCGTTTTCCACCACCGGCACGCGCCGGGCGATGAAGGGGCCGGTAAGTCCCGTCTCGCGCATCGGATCGGCTTCGGGGCCATAGGTGGCGACGATCCGGCCCTTGTCATCATAAACGCCGACGGCGACGATGTCGGGATTGGCCCTGAGCGCCGCCGTGTATTGCTGGATGGCCGGCAGGTCGTTGAAGGCCAGCGCCGCCGAGACGGAATCCGCCAGGATGTGCGCCTGGACGCTGACAGCCTGGCGCACCTGGGCGTCATGGCGGGCCTCCGCGGCGATGGCCAGGCCGAGGCTGGCGCCGATCAGCAGGACCAGGCTGGCGACGACGGCAAGGGTCCGGCGATGGGAAACGCGGCGTAAAAAGGCCATCATGGCCGGCCTCCCTTCGTCCTGACAGACAGGGCCAGGTCCAGCAGCTTGGAACTGATCGTCAGGCCGGCATTGTCCGCGGCCTCCTGGTCGACGCGGAAGCGGACGTGCCCGCCGCTCAGCCGGAAGGCGATGATGCCGTCGGGCGCGTTTTCGTCGGTGACGGTCAGGACCGGCGTGCCGTGCAGCGCCTGCAGGGCCGCTTCGACGGGCTGGGCGTGGGAGCCGCCGAGATAGGCGATATCGCAGCCGGACTGCGGATTGACCGCGTCGAGGCGGGTCACCTGGATCGGGCGTTGCGCATAGACCTGGCCTGCCACCGCCTGGTCCAGCACGGCGCCGAACGGGTCGGCGCCGACCACGCATATGACGAACGGCTTGGCGGGATCGCTTTGCGGCCAGGTGACGAAGGGGGCGAGCTTGTAGATATAGGTTGCCTTGACCGAGGTCTCGAGCGTCGATGCGCGCGCGTCGGCCGGGCTGGCCGCCGCCAGAAGGCAGAAGACGCCGAGGAGCACCGGCCGCCACACGGTCAGAATCCGTACCGCGCGGTGGCGAACACCGAACGCGGAATATAGCGGACAGGCGCAGTGGACGGATCCCAGACCTCGATATGGTGGGCGTGCAGCAGGTTATGGCCGTCGAGCGCCAGGGACAGCTTGTCGGTCACGCGCCATTCCAGGTGGGCTTCGGCTTCCTGGTATGCCTTGACGGGCGCCAGGTCGACCTTGCCCACGGCGCGCAGGGACAGGTCGAATTCGACCGACCTGGAAATCTGCCATTGCGAGCGGATCTGGGTCTGGTAATCGGGGTCCTGGCCCTGGACTCCGGTATTGATGGCGTCGACCGCGCCCGGCTTCAAGGTAAATTTCTTGTGCAGGAGGTTGGCGCCCGCCTTGATCCGCCAGGCCTCCGTGACATCGAATTGCGCCCAGGCCTCCAGGCCCCAGGTCGTGCCGCGCGCGCCGTTCTGCAACTGCAGGGGCAGGATGGTCACGGGCGTGTAGGAGTCCGTGCGCAGGTCGGTATAGCGGTTGTAATAGGCCGACAGCGACAGGGAGACGCGCTCGGCCGGCTGGGCGCGCCAGCCGGCTTCGAGCGCGATCAGCTTCTCCGCCTTGAAGTCCGGTGCGGGGGCAAGGAAGGGCTGAGCCTGCAACTCTCGCTCGATACGGTTGGGCGTGCGCACGGCGCGCGAAACGGCCGCCCATAGCAACTGGGTGCCGTCGGGCTGCCAGGCCAGGCGGACATTGGGCAGCCAATCGAAGCCGGAATAGGAATTGCTTTCGCCCTTCAGGCCCAGCGTCAGGCGCAGGTCGGGCCTGAGGGTGATCTCGTCTTGCGCGAAGACGGAGCCGATCGCGATATTCGTTTTTGGATCGGCGAAGTGGAAGGCGTTGAATGAGCGAAAGTTTTCCCACCAGTAGCGGAACTCGCCGCCCCACATCAGCTTATGACGGCCCCGTGTCCGCGCGCGCTGGAATTCGACATCGAAGGCCTCGCGGCTCTCATAAAGGGTCGGCTCGTTGCGGATGTCGCGGCTGAACCAGGCATTGACCGCGGTGGCGACGCCGCCGTCCCCCGTCCGGTTCCAGCTTGCCGCATAGGACTGCCCGGCAAGGGTGCCGCCGTTGTCCGCGATATGGTTGGAATAGGTCTCGCCTTTCAGCGACCAGTCGGCGCCGTCATGAGTTCCGCCGAGACGCACCACGGCATTGCTGCCTGAAAAGGCGTCGTTCGTCGTATCGGCGGGATCGACGGGCTGGGTGGCGTCGAAGCCGAAGGCGTGGACATAGAGCTTGTACCAGGCCTCGGATCCGATCTTGCCGCCATAGCGCAGGGTGGCGTTGCGCTCGTAATCGCCGGCCGACACCTGCAGGGCAGGTCCCTGGGCCGCCTCGGCGTGGGTGGTGATGATGTTGATGATGCCGTTGACGGCGTTGGCGCCCCACATGGTGCCGCCCGGGCCGCTGATCACCTCGATGCGCTCGACATTGGTGAGGTCGACATCGACCTGCTGCCACAGGACGCCCGAGGCGATGGGCTCGTAGACGCTGCGGCCGTTGACCAGCACCAGCAATTTGTTGGCCGTTTCCGGCGAATTGAAGCCGCGCGCCGTCACGGCCCAGGCGTAGGCGTTGAGTTGCGCGACCTCGAGATTGGGCGCCAGGCGCAAGGCCTGAGGCAGGCTGGTCGCACCGGCACGCCGTATATCGTCGGCCATGATGACGTAGATGGCGGCGGGGGCTTCGCTCAGGGTCTCGGGCCGCCGTGACAGCGACGTCACCTTGAGATTGGCCAGTTCGTCGATCGAAAGGTTGCGCAGGTCTTCGACCGTGGGCGCCGCGTCGCGCTGGCTGGCGGCCGCCGATGCTGATGGCGGAAGGATCGTGACGGCTGCGGCGGCCAGGACCCCAAGGTACGGAAAGGAAATACGACCCATCTTGCCCCACGCGTCCGGATTAAGGCGTTAGTAGGCCGCGCGGAAATAAGAAATCCATGCGGAATTTATGAAACTATTCAATAGTCTCCGTAGTATCCGCCGGAACCGGGCGTTACGGCCTCCGCAGCGAAGGATCGGCATCCGGCCTTGCCGCCGCCGGGCGGGCCGAATCGTGGAGAAAGCGGGCGATGTGGTTTCGGGTCTCGGCCGTATCGGCCTGCCCGGAGGCGGCGGCGTTGAACACCTGCTTCTGGATGTCGCGGGGCAGGTCGTACCAGCGCGCGACGACGGCCGCGCCGAGACTTAGCAGGACATCCCGTTCGGAAGCGTCCAAAGCTTCCTGCCCGCTGACGCCCCAGGCGGGTGTGTCGTCTTTTACGGAGGGCTGCACCTCCGCCGGGACCGAGCCGTTGTCCATCCTGGCCTCCTGTTTTTGCCGCCGCCTTGTCCTAACGCTTCGTGGGCGGCGAGCCATGCGGCGTTTGGGCCGAAAAAACTTATACCAACGATCATTCTTTATGACCGTTGGTATAAGAAGGCGGCGGGAGACGGGGGCCGGTGAGTCAAAAATCCATAAGGCCCGATCATCATCTTGGGCGGCTCCTGATTTCGGCCGCGTCCCGGCGGCCCCGGGGCGGTGCCTCAGGCGGTGGCCAGGTCGGCGCCCGTCTGCCGGGAAAGGCGGATGCCCGTCGCCAGCAGGTCGAGCATATCGTGCAGGACGTCGATATTGACCGGCTTGACCAGGTGCAGGTCGAAGCCACTGTCGGCGGTGCGCTTGCGGGCGCCATCGTCGCCCCAGCCGGTCTGGGCGATGATCTTGATGTGGGCGAACATCGGATCTGCCCTGAGCATCCGGCAGACGTCGAAGCCGCTCATGCCGGGCATGCCAAGATCGAGCAATACGATGTCCGGACGAAATGCCTGTGCCAGGTCGAGCGCTGCCTGGCCTCCGAAGACCGTGCGTACGGCATATCCTTCGGCCTCCACGGCCCAGCCCAGCGTCACTGCGGATGCCTCGTTGTCGTCGACGACAAGAACCTTCAGCCGCGCGTCGTCGCGGCCGGGTTCGGCTGTTTGAAACTCGCTCATGTCCGCCGTCACTAACCTTTTGAAACTGCACGCTTCCCATCGCCCTCCGGGCAGCCCTGGGCCACCATATGCCGCGACGGCCGGTAAAAATGCAGCAGGGCACCGCGGAAAACTTGTAAACAAGCCATCAAGGACAATCTCGGCCCGGTCGCTTATGACGCTCACATGGATACCTATGATCTCGATCGTTTCGTTACGGCCCAGGCGCCGGTCTTCGACACCGCCATGGTCGAATTGCGGGCGGGCCGGAAGCGCAGTCACTGGATGTGGTTCGTCTTCCCGCAGCTCAAGGGCCTTGGGGTGTCGGCGACGGCGCAGCACTTCGCCATTGCGTCGCTCGACGAGGCGCGCGCCTATCTCGATCACCCCGTCCTGGGACCGCGCCTCGAACAGGCGGCACGGGCGGTGATCGATGCGCCGGCACCGTCGCTGCATGCGCTGTTCGGGTCGCCGGACGATCTGAAATTCCGCTCGTCCATGACCCTGTTCGCGCAGATCAGGCCGGACCCGTTCCGGACCGCGCTCGAACGCTGGTGCGGCGGTCCCGACGAAAAGACGCTGCGCCTTCTTGATCCCAACGGCGATTGATATTGAGTCTGTCGCAGGGCGGCGGCGCCGCGCCAAAACACGGCCATCGCCGGAACCCGTAAGGTCTCAGTCGCCGAGGCGTTTCTACACCGTCCTTACATCCGCAAAAATCCTTCCGACGGCATTCTTACGGTGCCGACCCTATATTACATTCATGCGCAGACCCGCCGGGTCGAGGTTCAGGGACATGATCGGAATTGGCATGAACGGAGTCGTGGTGGTAACGGGAGCAGCCGGCGAGTTGGGCCAGGCCATGGCGGCCGCCCTGGCGCAAAACGGTACGACCCTCATCCTCGCCGATCGCGACACGCACGCCCTCAAGACGATCGCCGAGCGCTGCCGCGAGCCGGGCGCCGAAATCCATATCGTAGAGGCCGATATTTCCGATACGGCGTCGGCGCGCAAGCTGGTCAATGCGGCGCGCGAAATCGCGGGCCGCATCGACGTCTGGATCAGCAACGCCGATCCCGCGCGCAGTCGTGGACTTACGCCGGATATCCGCGCCGTTACTCCCGTTTTCGCCCGGCAGAAGCGCGGTATCCTCATCAATCTTGTTTCCGGAGATGCTCTCGCGGCCGATCTGCGCGAAGCCTTGTCGGCGCGCCGCGACATTCACCTGTGTGACGTCCATGGCGCCTTCGGTGGCGATGCCGGCAAACTCGCACGCCGGATTGCCGATCTTGTGCGTGCGCCCCGGCCCCGGGTCATGCTTGGCGCCAATGACAATCTCCTCGACCGCATCGTCAAGGGCGGCGCGGCGGCCTTTGCGGCCCTGACCGGTGTCGGCGGCCTGATCGCGACGCTGGAATCGGCGAGGATCAGCTAAAGCTCCTGCGATGTTTCCGAAGGCCGCCTGGCTGTTTACAGCCGGTTGCCGTAGGTTGCGGTATTCCTGCCGTAATCCTCCGGCTCCGTGCTGTCCGCCGGCGCCTGGCCGTAACGGCCGCGCTCGCCCCCATGCTGGCGATGGTGGGCCTCATCCTCATCGTAGCGGGCGCCGCGCAGGGGCGAAGCGCCGTACTGGGCGTCCCGCCAGGTCATGTCGTCGCCGGTTCTATCGCGGGCTTCGATGCTGTAGGCGCCCGGGCGCTCATCGCGATCGGGCATGCCGAAACCGCCGCGCGCTTCATGTGCGGCCTTTGGGTCATAGTCCTGCGACCAGACGTTGCCGGTGTGGCCCGGCGTCCTGTGGACGGTATGCGGGGCGGGTGCCATCGCGGATCTCCTTTACATTCAAAGGAGACCCTAAGCCTTGCGCGGTAAGAAGGGCATGCCGACCCGGGGAAGGGGTGGCAAAGAAGGAATCAGCGTGGGGACAGGCCCTGGGTCGAACCCATCAGCATGGCGCGGATGGCGGCAAACGCACGGTCGCGGTCCTGCGGGCGGACCGTCTGGACGTTGTGCATCAGGATGGCCAGAGTGGCCGGAAGGTGATCCGAAGCGTTCGAAGCGGGCATTGTGCGCCTGTTGGTGTTCAGAAGGGGAGGGCAGTTTCGGCCGCAGCCCCAAAGGACGATATGGTAACCTTACGGTCGCCCCATCAAAAAGATGTAAATCCTCAGGGTTAATTGCAAGGGGGTAAGCCGCCCGGCCGGCGAAAAGCCGTCAGTCCGCGTTGGCGATTTCGAGCAGTCGGTCGGCATGGCAGGGGCCGTCGAGCGAGCACCAGCAGGCCAGGTTATGGCCGCGCAAATCCCGGCGCACGGCTTCGGCGTTCATCCGGCCGATGGCCCAGCCCGGAACGGCGGTGCGTTCGCGGAACAGGCGGACGGCCGTCTCGCGATCGGGCACGCCGTTCTTGCCCGGCACGAATGGATTGCCCCACATCGTCGGACGGGCGGCGACGATGGTATTGTCGGGCTTGGTCCAGCCCTTCTTTCGCGACAGCTGAACACGATGGGGTTTCACGTTGCCTCCCGTTTCGCGGCCTTGGGCAGGAACAGCCACAGGCCGGCGCCGACAATGACGACGACGCCGAGCCCTGTAAAGGCGTCGAGGCGGTCGCCGAAGAAGAGGTAACCGAGCAACAGCCCCCACAGCATCTGGGAATATTGGGTCGGCGCGATACGGCTGGCCGGCGAGCGGCGCGAGGCGATCATCAGGGCGATATTGGCCGCCGCCGCCAGCACGGCGAAGCCGAAGATGGCCAGCCACTGCGGCGCCGTCGGCGCGACATAGCCCGGGACCATCAGGACCGCGCTGATGATCAGCGGCGCGATCAGGGCGGCGCCGAACAGGTTTACCGGCTTTTCGTCATGGCCGACATAGCGCAGCAGTACCGACAGGGCCGAACCGCACAGCCCGCAGGTCAGCGCGGCGATGTGGCCGATGCCGATCTCGCGGAAGCCGGGCCGCAACACGATCAGCACGCCTATGAAGCCGAGCACGATGGCGGCCCAGCCCTGGCGGCTGACCTTTTCCTTGAGGAAGAAGACCGACAGGGCCGTCGTGGTCAGCGGCATCAGGAAGATCAACGCGAAGGCTTCGGCCATCGACAGGTGCGAAAAGGCGGTGACGCTGGAAAAGCTGCCGAGCGTGCCCAGCGCCCCGCGGGCAAACCACAGCCAGGGCCGTTTGGCCCGCACCAGGTCCATGACGGTTTCCCCACGCCGCCAGATGAGGGGCAGGACCACGATCGAAAAGGCGGCGCCGAAGAACGAAACCTGATAAGGCGGCAAGGCGCCGTGGATTGACTTGACGCAGGCGTCGCTCAGAGAAAAGAGGGCGAAGGCGAGAAAGCCCAGGGTGACGCCTTTGAACATGCGGAGCCCGGTTTAGACAACAGCCGGACGCGTGGTCACGCCCGAAAGGGCCTACATAGACCCGCTCGCCCGGCATGGCGATACGCTTTCGAATATTTTGTCTTGCGCTGTCACCGCGCGCGCCAGGCCGAAAGCCTGTATTTGCGACGGCGGTTGACAATATGTGCGTGAAAATGATCGGTTGTGAAATCCGAAGCGGAGGTCTTTCATGCGCAAAATCATCCTGCCGGCGACCCTGGCCGCGCTTATGCTGGCAGGAAGGTCGCATGCCGGCGTCGTCGCCTTAACCGACGACAGGGCGATTACGCTCGATAACGGGCTTGTCCATGTGGTCGTCGATAAGACCTCGGGCGCGGTGACCTCATTTCAACAGGTGGGCGGCGCGGCGCCTGTCGAACTGATCGCCAAGGGGCAGTCGCTATACTGGGACTCCAATGCGGAGCTGACCCATCCCAACCCCGCCCATCCCGGACCGAAGAAGGGCTATTACCGCCCCGCGCCGGGCGTCACAGCGGTCAGGCTGGCGTCTTCGGCGCCTCGGCAGGCCGATATCGAGGTCGACACCGGGCCGACGGCGGTCTACCCGTTCCGTGTCGAATATCACTTCGTCATGCAGGACGGTTTGAGCGGCCTTTATGCCTACGCGGTGCTGCGCCATGCGGCCGACCTGCCGGCGGCGACGCTCTACCAGACACGATTCGTTTTCAGGACGGCGGCGGACGACGCGGTCTTCAACTACTGGACCGTCGGGCGGGGCAAGACCATCAAGATCCCGCGGTCGGGCGTGGTCAGCAAGGTCACTGACGCGACCTATCTTTTGCAGGACGGCACGGTGAAGACCAAGTACCTGAACTCGGTCTACTTCGCCAGGACCCCGGCCTACGGCACCATAGGCGTGCATGATGACGGCAGCCACGGCATCTTCATGATCGAGCCGTCCGGCGACTACCACAACGGCGGTCCCAGCCGGCAGGGCCAGACGGTGCACGACGACGTGCTGCTGCGCGTCGTCCAGGACACGCACTTCGGCTCGTCGCCAGTGGTGCTGGACACCGGCGAAGTCTGGTCCAAGGTCTACGGGCCGTTCCTGATCTACGCCAACCGGGCAAAGGACCCCAACGCCCTGTGGGACGACGTCGACCGGCAGCTGGCGGCCGAAAGGGCGAAATGGCCCTACGGTTTCGTCACCGCGCCGGACTATGCGAAGGCGCGCGGCACGGTGACAGGCAGGGTTTTGCTGAACGGAGGCGCGCCGAAGGCCGCCCAGGTTATCCTGTCGGATCCCAACCCGGATGTCGCCTGGACCGCCCAGGCCAAGGGCTATAACTACTGGGCGCCGGTCCGGGCCGACGGCTCGTTCACGCTGACCGACGTCGTGCCGGGCCGGTACACCCTGTATGTCGACGGCGCCGACCAGCCCCGGGATTTCGTGAAAACCGGCGTGGCCGTTGCCGCCAGGACGCAGGATCTCGGCACGCTTGTCTGGATACCGGAAACGCATGGCAGGACCCTTTGGCAACTCGGGACCTTCGACCGCACGGCCGGGGAATTCCGCGAAGGCGATGACGCGCGCGGCTACCAGATGTTCGCGCGCTATCCCGCGGCCTTTCCCAACGATGTGGATTTCACCATCGGCAAAAGCGATCCGGCGAAGGACTGGAACTACGCGCAGTGGTCATGGTACGCCAAAAATCCGGAATGGCACCTGCGCTTTGCGTCAGGCAAACAAACCGGGCAGGCGACCCTGACCATCGGCATCGCCTCGGCCCAGCCGGCGAAAGGCAAGCTGACCCATGTCCATGTGGCGCTCAACGGCCACGAAGTCGGCGTCATCGAATTGCCGAAGACCGGGACGGCGGGCTATCGCGGCGGCAACCAGGATTCGCCGTACATCGTCGTGACCTTCACCTTCGATGCCGGCCTGATCAAGGCTGGCGCGAACGATGTGACCTTCCGGCACGACGACGCGCACCCCTTTCCGCCGGCCGAAACCTATGCGCCCTCGGCCAACGCGAGTGACGATGACGACACCCCGCCGGGCGTCAAGGGGCCCGGCCAGGTCATGTACGACGCCATCAAACTCGAAGTGCAGTAAGGGTTTTCGGGGGCGGCCCACGCCTGCAAATGCTGACCGTCACCCATTCGATCGGCAAGCCGGACTCCAAGCTTATCGCCGCGATGTCCGTCGGCTGGCCGCAGATTCAGTCGAATGTCAAATCCGTCGTCGAAACCGGCGAAGTGATGCTGACACGATAAGGCGGGATGGGCGGCCAGGCTGCGATTCCGAAAAGGAGACATCATGTTCAACAGGCATTATCGCTGGATCATCGTCGCGGCGGGTGCGCTTTTGGGCTGCGTCGCCATCGGGGCCATGTTCTCGCTCCCGGTCTTCCTGACGCCGATGGTAAGGACGACCGGATGGTCGCGCACGGGCATATCGAGCGCCATGACGATCGGTTTCCTGGCGATGGCCGTCGGCAGCATCACCTGGGGCACCGTAACCGATCGTTTCGGTCCGCGTCCGGTGGTGCTGACGGGCTCCGTCCTCCTGGCGTCGAGCCTCGCGCTGGCGAGCTTCAGCCCGTCCTTGCCGGTCTTCCAGCTGGTATTCGGGCTGCTGGTCGGACTGGCGACCTCGGCGATCTTCGCGCCGATGATGGCCACGGTCACCGGCTGGTTCGAAACACAGCGCAGCCTGGCCGTGTCGCTGGTTTCCGCCGGCATGGGCATGGCGCCGATGACCATGTCGCCCGTGGCGGCCTGGCTGATCTCCAGCCACGACTGGCGGCAATCGATGCTGATCATCGCCGGAATCGCTGCCGTCATCATGATCCCCGTGGCCTTCCTGGTGCGTCGTCCCCCGGCGCTCGAAGCCGACGCGCCGGCCGAGTCGATGGCGTCCTATGATCCGGACATGACGCTGAAACAGGCGGTGCGCTCGCCGCAGTTCATCGTCCTGCTGCTGACCAACTTCTTCTGCTGCGCCACCCATTCCGGCCCGATCTTCCATACGGTCAGCTACGCCATGCTGTGCGGGATTCCCGCGCTGGCCGCCGTGTCGATCTACAGCCTTGAGGGCCTGGCCGGCATGGGCGGGCGCATCGGTTTCGGCATCCTGGGGGATCGCTTCGGCGCCAAGCGCACCCTGGTGGCGGGGCTGCTGGTCCAGGCGGTGGTGGCGCTGTGCTACTATTTCTGCCGCGATCTCGTGGCCTTCTACGTCGTGGCCGCGCTGTTCGGCTTCACCTATGCTGGCGTCATGCCGCTCTATTCAGTGATTGCGCGCGAGAACTTTCCGTTGCGCATGATGGGCACGATCATCGGCGGCAGCGCCATGGCGGGCAGCCTGGGCATGTCGACCGGGCCGCTGCTCGGCGGCTGGCTCTATGACACGACCGGCAGTTATAACTGGCTCTATATCGGCAGCTTCGTCCTGGGGCTGGGCGCCTACCTGATCGCCATGACCTTCCGGCCCTTTCCCAGGGCCGCGCCGGCGCCGCGGGTTCAGCCTGCCCGGATTCCATAATCTTTTTTTGAAAAGGCGGATTGCATTGCGCCGGGTTTGACGCATAGAGGCCTTTGCAAAAGGAGTCTCGCGTGGACAAACAGGGTGCAATGAAGACGGCTCATCTTATCGGCATTTGCGGCATCGGCATGAGCGCAACGGCCTTGCTGCTGAAGCAGGACGGCTTCGTCGTATCGGGATCTGACGCCGATTGCTACGGTCCGCCCAAGGGCATTCTCGACCGGGCGAACATCAAGCCGACCCTGACCTATGCGCCGGCCAATATCCCCGAACCCGTGGACCTGGTGGTCATCGGCCGCAATGCCAAGCTGCTGCCTTCGGAAAACGACGAGGTCCGCTCGGCCTATGAGCGGCGCCTCAATATCCGCTCCTTTCCGGAAGTGCTGGGCGACCTCACGAAGGACAGGTCGAACCTTGTCGTCGCCGGCAGCTACGGCAAGAGCACGACGACCTCGATCGTCGCCCACATCCTGCGTCATGCCGGTGTCGACGCCGGCTACTTCATCGGCGCCGAACCGATTCGTTCGGCCACCCTGCCGGCGCCGTCGGACATCGGCACGGCCCCGGTCTTTGTCCTGGAAGGTGACGAATATCCTTCCGGCCACGACGATCCGCGCGCAAAGTTCATGCACCTGCATCCGCACGATGTCGTGCTGACGGCGGTCGTCCACGACCACGTCAACATCTATCCGACCTACGAGGATTACACCAAGCCGTTCCGCGACCTGCTGGCCGCCGTGCCGGGCGACGGCCAGGTCGTCGTCTGCGCCGAGGAGCCGGGCGCCCTCAAGCTTGCCAATGAAAGCGGCGCCCGGGTCGTGACCTATGGCGTCGACACGGGCGATTACCACGCCGCCGACATCCGCATCGGCGCACGCAGCCGCTTTACGCTTATCTGCCCCGACGGCCTGAGCGTGGAGCTCGAGACGGCGCTGCTCGGGCGGCACAACATCGAAAACATCATCGCCGCCGGCACCTGCCTGCTGTCGCGCAAGCTGGTCGACGCCCGGGCCTTCCAGGCCGCCGTGGCGGACTTTGCCGGCGTCCGACGCAAGCTCGACAATATCGCGCTCGGGTCCGCCGTGCCGGTCTACGAAGGGTTCGGATCGTCCTATGAAAAAGCGCGGTCGGCCATCGAGGCCATCCAGCTCCATTTTTCCGACAACCGCCTGGTCGTCGTGTTCGAGCCGCACACCTTCGGCTGGCGCAACCGCGCCAATCTCTACTGGTACGACGACGTCTTCGCGGGCGCCGACCTGACCTGGGTCGCCGCCCCGGCCACGCAAGGCGCGGCTACCCACGCGCAACTGGCGGGTAGTGAAATCCTCGACCGTGTCCGCTTGAGCGGCATCGCCGCCGAGCCTTACGACCCGACGCATCCGGAGGCCGTCGTCGAGGCGCTGCGCCCGGGCGATGTGGTGCTGATCCTTACCTCGGGCGACCTCAACGGCTCGCTGGAAGCGCTCAGCGCGGCGGTGGCGGAGCGGTTTGCGCTGGGTTGAGCAAGCCTTGCCTCATTCCGCCCCTTGCGGCATAAGGCGCGGATGAGTAAGCCCCTGACGACAGCCGCGCACGACAAGGCGTTTCGTTTTTCCGTCGCGCCCATGATGGACTGGACGGACTTTAAAATAAAAGCATTATAATTCAAATTGTTAATGTTGGTTTATTCTTTAAAGCTGTACTAAATGCTGTACTTCGTCCCATCAAATGGGGCAAAATCGGCTAAAATCAGCGAAAAATACCGGTATTATAAAACCATATAAATGTCGAGTGCCGTACCGAATTTGGGGCTTGCTGTACCGCACCGGCGTGTATCAATCTGCCGGATATGGCGTCTGGAACGCTCGGTAGCGGCAGCCGGATTTCGCCTTGAAAGTCGGCTGACCCCGGCCGACCCCGGCTCACTTGCCGGCGAGCAATTTTGCCAAAGATTGATCAGGCATTTTCTATCCGCTACGCTACTGGGTTTGCTCAGCGTGCGTCAAAATTCGGCGGGGGTTAAGGTGGGGTGTAATTTATATTAGGCCGTAGACTCATGACGACCTGAGCCAGATGCGTGTGGCTACAATCTTGACTGCGGCCAGGAAGTTGAGGGGATTTTTGTCATATCGCATAGCAATTCCCCTGAACTGCTTGAGCTTGCTGAAGAAGCGTCGACCAGATTTCTTTGCCTGTAAACCCATCCACTGAAGGCAAAGCTGTCCTTTCGGTTGCTCTTGGTCGGGATATTGGCCCAAGCCTTCTTTTCGCTGGCAGCCTTACGCAAGGCATTGGTGTCGTAAGCTTTATCGCCCAACACAATCGTACCTTCCCTCATGGCGCTCAGCATAGGCAAGGCCATCTGGCTATCGTGAGCCTGCCCGGCAGTCAGTTCGACAACGAGGGGAGGTTCAACATGGGTCAATTCTCGATGAAAATTATCCGATCTCCCGGGTCAGATCTCGGCGCAAATCAACCGGCCGCAGGTCACCTTGAAACTGAACGGTCAAGTCATCGGGACACAGCCTGCAACAGACCACATTGCCAGGTGGCAGATCAAACTGGCGACGGGAGACCCCCGGAAGTGGATGGCGACACGGTCACCTGGACGTAAAAAAAAGACTGATGACGACGTTATCACAGGGCGGCGGACCGTCCTCCGGACGACGTGTTCGCCAGGCGGAGGTATCCTATGGTCAAGCGACAGGTGGCTAGGCACTGCAACGTTTAAGACGTCTGCTTACCCCTCTAAGAAGCCAAAACGCGCCTGCGTCGGCCGTTACTATTGCCACAGTACCCCCACTACCAGAAGAAAGATGGACATGCATATGAAGTTTGGGTTTGGGCGGTCCGCCCTCGCAGGGTGCGTCGCCATACCGATTATATCCGCGTTGCCTTTGATAGCAGGTGCGCAAACAGAAGAACCAAAGACCCGCGCCCCGGTTGAACGTGCGGATGCTTTGCCGGTTCTGGGGCCCAAGCCATTCATCGACTACTTCAAGCCGATACCGGTCAAAGGCAAATTGTCCAAAGAGGCCTGGGGCGCCGCCGAGGTCGGTGCGCGGGATCAAGGCAATGGGCTTGAGGATCCGAACATGACACAGTGGAACTATTGGGACGGGCAGATTCTAAAAGGGGACGATGGCAAGTATCGCATGTTTGCGAGCCGATGGGATCAGTCTCTCGGGCATAAAGGATGGGGCCAGTCCAAAGGAGTGTGGGCAGTCAGCAGTTCCGTCTTCGGCCCATACCGCGACATGGGACTGACATGGCCCGACGACCAGGACGGCAAAGGGCACAACGTCACCGCCTTGCGCCTGCCTGACGGTTCCTATGCCGTCGTGGTTAGCGAAACGCGAAACGGCGACGTTTTCGTCTCCCCCAATATCGATGGGCCATGGCGCAATCTAGGCGGCATTACAGTCGACCAGAGCGCATTTACGTCGGTCAAGACGCCTGGCGATATTTCCAACCAGATGCCCGCACAGCCGTGGAAGGCGTCCAACGTAAGTATCATGGCGCGCCCGGATGGCGGCTTCGAAATTATACAGCGGTCCGGCCAGATTTTAATCAGCCGTACCGGCATATTGGGGCCATACAAGGTAATGGGCGACAGCATCTATCGCGGAATTTCCGGCATCCCCCAACGCGATATGCGTGCCTATGAAGATCCCGTGATCTGGTTTAGTGGCGGCTGGTATCACGTAATCGTCAACCATTGGCGGGAGCGGCGCGCTTATCACCTGATTTCGCGAAATGGCATCGACACTTGGCGGTTTCAGGGCCTCGCTTATGAATCAGGCGCTAAATTCATCCGCTACTCGAATGGCGTCGTGAATAATTGGAACAAACTCGAACGTCCGGGGGTCGTGATCGAGAAAGGCCATGTGATCGCGATGAGCTTCGCTGTCGTGGACACGGCAAAAGAAGCTCAGGTTGGAAACAATGGCCATGGCAGCAAGGTCGTCGTCGTGCCGTTCGATGGCGCGAGGATGGACCATGATCTTGCCAACGTGGAGAAATAGGAGGAGGCCATTGAGGCAACTGCAGGTAAACCTGCTGGGGCGCGTCTTATATATGGGGCGCCCGCTGCCGTAGCGGGGCTGGCCTTAGTAACGTCTCATCTGTCATGACTCGGTCGAAAGCGGCTTCGGAAGTGCGGATTAGCGTTGTGCGGACAAGCTTTCCGCAGCGGACGGCTGGTCAAGCAACTGGATCGACGTCGCCGGACCAAGATCAACCGGGTCTTCCCAACTCCGCAAGGCCCAGACGACCTTCTTGTCCGGCGTGACTTCCAGGATCTGAACCGTACTCGGCCACGACGCTACATCCTTGGAGCCGGCTGACCAGTTGGAGATCACGGTATTACCATTGTCCAGCCGCTGCGCGGTCTGCAAATTGAAGAGGGTAATGTTAGGGATATCAGCCTGGGTAAATTCCCAGACGGTCTCGCCCTTCGGATTGACTTCGCGCACATATTTGGCGGCATCACCGGAAATCAGGGTATTGCCGTTTCGAAGGCGGACCGCCTGCCAGGGATTCTTCGCTGCAACCGACCAGACGGCATTGCCGCTCATATCATACTCCACCACCTTGCCTTCGCTGAGGTGCGGGACCAGGAGCGTGTGCTGTGCCGTCATGCGTATATGACGGAACTGCCCGTGAGTGCCGGTGATTGTCGTTGGAATAAGGACCTCGTGGAGGGTCTTTCCGGTGCGCGTGTCGATGATCAGGGCTTTTGCCGGGTTGCCGTTGCGCATGATCAGAACGCGGTGTTTGCCGATCGCCTGGACGGAATGCACCTCCGTTCCTTTGGGCGCTTCATAATGCCAAGCCAGGGTTTTGTCCGGCCGAACTTCTCCGGCGCCTGTCATCCGTGAGAAGATGATGTTGCCGTTCTTCAGCAGCGTGGCATCGTCAAACTCCTGGATGGTATCCGGCGTCGGACGAAGCGGTATGGAGTATTGCCAAACGATCTTGCCGCCGCGGACGATGAACATCGACTGCATGACTTTGCGGGTGTCCCACTCGCCAGCGTACAGGAAGTCGTGCTGCCTGACACCGTTGCCCGGCAGCACCTCGGGCGAGTGTCGAGCTTGCGCCGGTGACGCCGTGCCGACCGGCTGGCTCATGCTCGCCAACGGCAGGCAACACAGCGCAGCCGCAGTTGCGATAAGGGGAAGGGGGCGTCGGGACACGAAAAGACCTCCTGAAATGGACTTCAACTCGCACGGAACTCGCGTACGTACGCTTTTGTCGCGACTGAGCCGGATCCGCCGAAGATGGCCGTTATCATGCGCCACGGGCATGCAACGGCGAGCGTTCGGTTGGCATCTCGTGCCGCCCACATCTCCGGTTGGTTCGATGCCCGGAATGCATTGACCGCGGAGGCGATTTCGATTGCCGCGGACAAATTAAGCATTCCGCCGCTTTATATTTTATATTACTATAATATAAATAATCGTATTGGTCTTAGCAAGGAAAATCCCACGCTTCCCAATTCTGTGGTGACGGGTCTATTCCGGCGGACGATATGAGGCTGGTGCCAAAGACCCGCGGAGACCGGCGCGACGTGCGCCTCGGACGCGAGCGCTTAGAAAATATGAAACACGAGCAGGAGGACATCCATGTTGTATCGCCGCGAACTCTTGTTATCCGCAGTTGGACTCCTGCTCCCCGTTGCTGCCTCGGCGAAAGCGGCCCAAGGTTCGCGAAACGCGTTGGCCGGACTGCCCCCCGGATGGCTCGATGTCCGGCGCTACGGTGCCAAGGGGGATGGGGTCACAATCGACGGTCCGGCCATCAACAAGGCGATTGCTGCAGCCAGCAAGCTTGGCGGCGCAACGGTCTATTTTCCGGCCGGCACCTACGCCAGCTATACGATACGGCTCCAGAGCCATGTAACGTTGCACCTTGAAAGCGGCGCCGTCCTTTTGGCTGCACCCGTGCCGTTCGACGGGGCGCCCAGTGGCGGTTACGATATCGCCGACGACGTTGACGCGTCCTTCCGGGCTTACCAGGATGCCGGCCACAGCCACTGGAAAAACAGTCTCATCTACGGCGAGGGTCTTGAGAACGTCACCATCGAGGGCCGCGGGCTGATTTACGGAAAGGGCCTTGCCCGCGATTGGCACGATGAGGGCCAGATCGCCGGCTCCCGCAAGCCGGGCGTCGGCGACAAAGCCATTGCATTGAAAAATTGCCACGGCGTGCTGTTGAGAGATTTCTCGGTTCTGCAAGGTGGCTGGTTCTGCCTGTTGGCAACCGGCGTCGACAATATGACCATCGACAATGTCACGGTGGACACAAACCGCGACGGCTTCGACATTGATTGCTGCCGCAATGTCCGCGTCCTGAACTGCACCGTCAATTCGCCTTGGGACGACGGCATCTGTCCGAAATCGTCCTTTGCCCTTGGCTATCCCCGCGCCACGGAAAATGTCACCATCAGCAATTGTTTCGTCACCGGCGGATATGAACTCGGGTCGGTCATCGCCGGTACGTGGAAGCGTCAGCCCGACAGCTTCAATGGCACCGGCCGGATAAAGTGCGGCACGGAATCCAACGGCGGCTTCACTAACGTTACTGTCAGCAACTGCGTCTTCGACCATTCACGCGGTCTGTGCCTGGAAACCGTCGATGGTGCCCATTGCGAAGACATTACAATCAGCAATGTGACAATGCGCGGGGCGATGAACTCACCCTTCTTCCTGCGGCTGGGCCGCCGAATGCGCGGACCACAGGGCACACCGGTAGGCACCCTTAAGCGGGTGATTATCAGTAACCTGACAAGCCACGACGCCGCTATGCTGCCTTCGATCATCGCGGGCGTTCCTGACCATCCGGTCGAGGACATTCAGCTCAATGATATCTTCTTGCAGCAACGCGGTGGTGGCAGCGCAGAAATGGCGGCGCGCCAACCGCCGGAGCAGGCCGACCAGTATCCAGAGCCAACCATGTTCGGCGATCTCCCGGCCAGCGGCCTGTTTGTCCGCCATGCCCGCAATCTCGCGTTCAGTAATGTCGAGATCGCGGTACAGTCGGCCGATGCCCGGCCGGCTATCTGGATGCAGGACGTCGACGGCGTCGATGTCTTCCGGCTGCGCGCCCCAAAGGGGCCGGCTTTTGCGCTCGATGCCGTCAGCCGGTTCCGCAGCTTTGGAAACGCGGGCGCGGACGATGTCACGTTTCAGGCCTTGAGCCGTCGCGTGATCAATTGGTGAAATAGCCTCCGGAGCTTAGTCTGTTCAGGTCAAGCCGGCATCAGTTGGCCGCCATTGACGTGCAGGATTTGGCCGGTGACGTAGCGGGCCATGTCCGACG
This sequence comes from uncultured Asticcacaulis sp., assembly GCA_936940865.1. Lineage (GTDB taxonomy): Bacteria > Pseudomonadota > Alphaproteobacteria > Caulobacterales > Caulobacteraceae > Asticcacaulis. The sequence continues at coordinate 19,890 of CAKZJB010000142.1, forward strand.
CCAGAAAGACGACGGGACCCGCGCAATCTTCCGGCGTGCCGATGCGGCCGAGATGCACAGAATTCTTCATCGCCTCCATGCGGTCGGCGGGGGTCTGGGCGTGGAAGGGCGTGCCGATGACGCCAGGCGCGATGGCGTTGACGCGGATATTGCGTTTGGCCAGGTCGCGCGCCATGTGGCGCGTCAGGTTGTGAACATAGGCCTTGGCGCAGGCGTAGTGGCCCGAGCCCGGTCCGCCGCCGTCATTGCTGGCGATCGAGCCGACATTGATGATCGATCCGCCGCCCGCAGCCTCTATATGTGGCACGGCGGCCTGCGACGCATTGATCACCGAACGCACATTGAGGTTCATGACCGCGTCATAGAGTTCGTCGTCGATCTCCATGAACGGCTTGCGGCCGCATAAGGAGCCAGCGTTGTTGACCAGGATGTCGAGCTTGCTGAGCTTTTTCACCGCCTCCTCGACCATGCCTCCGGCGGTCGATGGATCGGTCAGATCGGCGCGAACTAACATACTGGTCCCGCCCTCGGCCGAGATGTCGTCGGCGACGGCGCGCGCGCCGTCTTCGTTGGCATGGTAGTGGATGGCGACGTGCGCGCCGAGAGCCGCGAAAGCGCGGGCCACAGCCGCGCCGATCCCGGAACTGGCGCCGGTGATAAGTACGGCCTTGCCGCTGAGATGATCGAGCATGAGAATCTCCCTCAGTGTCTGTTACGGTTTTTGTGCCGGGCATCGATTTGTGGCGTCAGCACCGCCACCGCGCCGCCGGATGGCGCCAGCGTTAGGGTCAGGCTCTGGCCGGCATCGACCGTCGCGTCCGATGTCGCGAGATGATTGACGTCCGCCCCGTCCTGATAGACGTGCGCCGCGTATGCGCCGGCCTTCAGGAAGCTCAGGGGCACCGTAACCGTGCGGCCCTGTTCATTGCCCATGGCGCCGACATACCAGGTGTCACCGGACCGGCGGGCAGTGACGATAAACTGACCAATGTCGCCATCGAGCACGCGGGTTTCGTCCCAGGTCGTCGGCACCTGGCTGATGAATTGCGCGCCGTCGGCCCACGATCCGTCGGCGTTGTGGTAGGCCGACGGGCTGTCCGACACCATCTGGAACGGCGAGTCATACACGACGTACATGGCGATGGCCTGGCCGCGCGTCGTCTGGACGTAGGGGGCGCTGTAGCGCTGCTTTGTCGCGAACTCGGCGGGCGTCAGCGAGCGGAAGCCGCCCGGCGTATAGTCCATCGGCCCCAGGATCATGCGGGTGAAGGGCAGGGTGACGTTATGCGTCGCCGTGATGCGCGCGCTCCACTTGTTGTTCTCGGCGCCCAGCACGCCTTCCTGCGTGATGTAGTTCGGCCAGGTGCGGTTCAGGCCGTTCGGCGGATAGGCGCCGTGCAGGTCGACCATCAGGTGGTGTTCGGCCGCCTTTGCCAGGACCTTGTGGTACCAGTCGACCATCTCCTGGTCGTTGCGGTTCATGAAGTCGACCTTGACGCCCTTGAGGCCCCACTGCTCATAGGCGGCGAAGGCCTGGTCCATCTGGTTGTCGAGTTGCTGCCATTGTACCCATACCCAGACGCCCACGCCCTTGGACCGGGCGTATGTCAGAAGCTCCGGCATGTCGAGCGCGGGGACCGTCCGGGTGATGTCGGCCTTCGGATTGGGCTCGACGCTGGAACCGACCGACCAGCCTTCATCGATCAAAATGTCGTCGAGCTTCATGGACGCGGCGAAATCGACATAGGCCTTGTAGGTCGCGGTGTTGATACCGGCATTCGGGATGTCGACCGTCCAGTTGTTCCACCAGTCCCAGGCAGTCTTGGCCGGCTTGATCCAGTTGGTGTCCTTGAGCACCGACGGCGTAGCCAGGGCCGAGATCAGCGTCGATTGCGTCAGTGCGCCCGGCGTATCGCCGATCATGACGACTCGCCACGGTGTCCTGAAGCCGGCGGCGTCAGGCGTTTCTTTCGCGACAACCATGCCGCGGAAGCGGACATTGCGATCCGTATCGAAGCGCGGCGGCAAAAGCGTACGCACGCCCAGGCCGCCGTCGCCGCGGCCGGCCAGGTACATGCCGGGATAGTCCTTTACGTCGGACTCGGCGATCGCGAAGGTCTTTTGCCCGTCGCCGGTCTTGCACACCAGCGGATCCATTACAACGTGGAAGTCGTGCAGCCTCGATGCCCTGACCGGATCGTATTCGGCTTCGAAGCTCGAATCGAAGCGGCCGATGATGGCGCCCCAGCAGTCATAGTCGGCGGGGAAGTTGAACTGGGTGTTTTCGCCGCGCACCTTGAAGTCGGTAATGCCGTCCTGCTGCGGGATCGCATAGCGGAAGGCGACGCCGTCGTCATAGGCGCGGACGATTAGGTTGAAGCGCGAGACCTTGCCGGAAGCGGCAAAGGCGATATCCGATTGATTGTAATGGTCCGCGACCGTCTTCGTCTTGCCGACCACCAGGTCGAAGCTTGAGCTGACCGTCGTGTCGGTGTGGCCGGTCAGTTTCGTGTCCTTGCCGGCGATGCTGCCGATATCGAGGTCGATGCCCAGCGGCGAGGGCGTAATGATCGGCTTGCCGTCAACCGCGACGGCGTAAGACAGGCCTACCGGACCATCAATCGCTACGTCGATTGCCACCCGGCCGTTGGGAGACGCTACGTGCACTGTTTCTGCGGTGGCCGCGCCGGCCGAAAGGCAAGCGATGACAGCAAGACTGGCGTTGGCCCCAACGGACTTCGGCATGGTTTCTCCTGGCTTCTGTAGGAAAGACGATTTCTGGCGATCTCAATGTCGCTTTTCGGAGATTTAATTTGTAATATAAAATTACGCAAGCCCTAAGCATCGTCTCCTGGCGGGACGTGCATTACGAGAGACTCAGTGACCGATTCAGCAGCAGCGCGCATCTTGAGCGTCTTTCCAGCTAGTTCGTTCATTCATTGACCAAATAGCGATACTTTGAGTTGTGCCAGACTTGCGCTTAAGGCGAAATCCGGGATTTCAATCGGTCTGCGCGCGCCCCAAAAGCCACACCGGTGGATTTTTTCGGTTCACATAATATAATATTATATTTGAGGCTGGACGTAGATGGCGGCCCGTGGTTTCTTTGGGCTACCAACCAAAAAACTACAGGGAAGATCATGAGAGTTACATCACGCGCAAGGAGTGCGGCGGCTTTGGTGTGCCTGGCTATGCTGGCGGGCTGCGGTGGAAGTGACGGAAGCGGCGGAAGCGGCGGATCACAGTCGAATATCAGGGCCACGTCGTCGGCAACGACGCTTAAGGTCACGTCTGCACCAGTCGTCACGCTTTATGAGGGTAGCACTTCGGCTTTCTACACGATAACCTCGAGTGGTGGCAGCGGAACCGGGCCGACCTATTCCATTTCAGGTACGGACGCGGCAAGGTTCAATGTAAATGCATCGACCGGGGCTATCAGCTTTAAGGCCGCACCAAGTTATTCCAGTCCAACCGATGCTGACGCCGACAATGAATATTTGATCACGGTGACGGTGAACCGAGGCGGCACTACTGCCTCGCAGGCCTTGTCGGTTCAGGTTGTGCAAAACGTCGGAACCCGGGCCTATTCCTGGGCCAACGCTCCCTTTGCAGGAGGCGGCTTTATCACCGGCCTGCTGTATCATCCCTCGCAGGCGAACTTGTTGTACGCTCGCACTGACGTTGGCGGCGTCTACCGCTGGGATTCCGCAAATTCAAAGTGGATCGCACTTAACGACGATATCGACAACGCCAATTCGCAGCAACTCGGCGTTGTCAGTATGGCGGTCGATCCGAATAATGTGAACAAGCTCTACCTGGCTACGGGACAATATCTGACGACCAATCCGTCAGTGGATAGCTGGATGCAGACGGGCTCGATCCTGCGTTCTTCCGACAAAGGCGCGACGTGGCAGCGTACGTCCTTGCCGATTTATCTCGGTGGCAATGCCGACGGCCGTGGTACCGGGGAGCGTTTGCAGGTCGATCCCAATAATAGCAATATCCTGTACCTCGGCACGAATCAGGATGGACTTTGGAAGAGCACCGATGCTGGGGTGACCTGGGCAAAAGTGTCGGCGTTCACGCCGGGATCGTGTACATTCGTGACCTTCGACAAGCGCACAGTATCCGGCGGGGTGACCTCGATCATCTATGTCGGCGTCAATACCACCAGTGGCATCAGTCTTTATCGCAGTACGGATGGTGGTGCCACCTGGGCGGCGGTGAGCAATGCGCCGAGCGGCCTCATTCCCCACCACGCCAAGTTCGACAGCAACGGTGTCCTCTACGTAACGTATAGCAATGCCCTGGGCCCTAACGGTTCGACGACCGGCGCCGTCTACAAGTATGTCACGTCGACCAGCACCTGGACGAACATCACGCCGGCCGCCCCGACCAGCACCGTGACATTCGGCTATAGCGGTCTGGCTACGGATACGCTCAAGCCCGGCGTTATCGAAGTGTCCACAATCGACCGCTGGTCAACCAATGACGATATCTACAGGTCTACCGACGGCGGCGCCACCTGGACGGCGCTAAACGCCAAGAGCACCCATGCAAACGGCGGCCATCCTTGGGTCACCGCCTATTCCGGCGGCTCCATCACCAAGATGGGCCACTGGATCGACGCACTGGAAATCGACCCGTTCAATTCGGCCAATGCCGTCTACGGTACCGGTTTCGGCCTCTTCATGACCTCGAACGGCACCGCGGCGGATTCCGGCGGCACGGTCGCCTGGACGTTTGCCGACACGGGCATCGAGGAAACGGTTCCCCAAATGTTGAAGAGCCCGACCTCCGGGCCGCACCTGTTCGCATCCATGGGCGATGTCGGCGGCGCGACCTACTCGACCCTGGACTCGAGCGATATAAACGGCTTCTACACGCCACCGGCCACAACCAGCCACTCGGTCGATTATATGGAGAAGCGACCGACAACCGTGGTCCGTACGTCTGACGGCGCGTCGAAATTTGCCTATATCTCGACGGACTCTGGTTCCACGTGGACCATGATGGCTGCATCGCCCGTCCAGACGGGCCACGCGTCGGGAACGATCGTTCTCGCTCCGCGCGGTACGTCGATGCTTTGGGTGCCCGGAGACCAGCCAGGCTATTATTCGACCAATAGCGGCGCCTCTTGGACGGCTTCATCGGGCTATCCGGTTTATACCTATACGGACGGAAGCGGCAACACAGTCAATTCCGGCTATACACCTGTCGCCGACAGATTTGCCGACGGCTACTACTACGCCTACGACTACCGCAATGGCGTCCTATATGAGAGCAGCAATGGCGGCGTCAGCTTTGCTTCCGTTGTTACCGGGCTGCCGACCTGGGGCGGCGTCCCGATATCGCTGCCGTGGTATCGTCGCGATTTGTGGTTCCCGCTCAACGATGGAGGCCTTCTCCACATCGACGGCCCGACTGCGACTCCGACCTACGTGACTTCGGTTCAGTCGGTGTATGCCATCAGCTACGGCGCGCCGGCGCCGGGGGTCGCGTATCCGTCACTTTATATTTCCGGGAAGGTGAACGGCGTACGGGGGATTTTCCGCTCGGATGACAAGGGGGTAACCTGGGTCCGTATTAACGAAGACAGTCACCAGTACGGATGGATCCAAACGATCTCGGGGGATCCGCGGGCCTGGGGACGTGTGTACCTGGGAACGAGCGGCCGGGGGGTTGTAGTCGGAAATCGGTAATATATCCGATATCTGATGGAGTTGCGTAAGCCGAATGGGGCAGAACTGGCAATTCTGTCCCATTCATTTTTCAAAAGCCAATAGACGGCTTTATAATTATAATATAAATTGCGACCGCTGCTTGGTGTCGATAGTTCGTCCGATATTGCGGCCGTAAGCACCTGATGCCCGTTTGAGCATTTTGCGTGGCGTCTTTCCTGTAAACTGCCGCGCCATAATGGCGCGGCTTTTTTATATTGAGTGATATTGCCGTCGGGAACCGGGTTTCTTTACCGCACAATGTGCGTTTGAGCGGATGCGCTTAAGAGCGTTCCAAACCCCAGGGTTCCGAAGAGACGCGCTTCAGGCATCGCTTGACGATGGCGCGGCGGGCAGGGACATGTTGCTGACCCGTTCGCCGTGCATCAGCGTCAGCGCGCGTTCGATAAGTTCGTACATGGCCCGTTCTGCCCGCTCGGGGCGGCCGGCCAGTATAGCCTTCGCAACATCGTCATGATCGGAGGCGCAAGCCCTGTGCTCCCCCTTGATGCTGTTCGTACGTTGAATGCTATATGTCAGGGCGATCGCGATGAACTCTCGCATTTGCAGGCAGAAGCGATTCCGCGAAGCCTCCAGCACGGCGACATGGAACCCGATGTCCGCCTCCAGACCAGGCTCCTTTCCCTGCTCGGCATCATACATCCGCTGAACAGCGGTACAGATGGTCGACTTCTCGACATCCGTGGCGTGCATGGCCGCCAGACGCGCGGCATTTGGCTCGGCGCCCAGGCGAAATTCCGTGAATTCAATAAGGGTGTCGATGGAAAACGGCCGCTGCATCAGCCATTTCAGCACATCGGAATCAAGTAGATTCCAACGGTCTTCCGGTTCGATCAGAATGCCCATCCGGGTCCGTGAGCGGACAAGTCCCTTGGCTGCCAGCATTTTGATGGCTTCACGCGTAATGGTCCTGGCGGCACCATACCGATCGGCAATCGCCTGTTCCGACGGCAGCCCTTCGTGCTCGAAACGTCCCGTGACGATGCCCTTGCCGAGATCTTCGGCAATTGACTGAGTGAGGGTGGCATGGGGCGCCGACCGCGACATCAAATTCCCTTTCGAGAGATTAAGTGTGATTTGTAATCATGTTTGTTGACCAAAGGTCAACCCAGTGGCGGGTTTGCGCCTCATGGCCCCTCAGCCGG
>CAKZJB010000143.1 GCA_936940865.1 uncultured Asticcacaulis sp.
TCGCGGCTCGTGCGGTCCCCCTCCCCATTCGTTCCGAACGGGGAGGTGCAAATCAGTGCCACATCCGGCGCCCTGCCTCTTTCATGACGTCTTGCCATTTCCCGAGATATTTGCTCAAACCGCGCAACCAATTTTGCGAGGATAAGAGTCATGGCTGAAGACGGCTGGGTGTTCCCCAAGGGCGAACTGATGAAGGGCAAGAAGGGCCTTGTCATGGGGATCGCCAACGACAAGTCGATCGCCTGGGGCATTGCCAGCCAACTGGCCGCGCAAGGCGCCGACATGGCCTTTTCCTATATGGGCGAAAGCCTGCTGCGCCGCGTCGAGCCCCTGGCCAATTCGATCGGCGTCAAGCATCTGATCGAATGCGACGTGACCAGTGACGAGTCGATGGACGCGGCCTTCGCCAGGCTGAAGGAGATCTACGGCGAGATCGACTTTGTCGTCCACTCGATCGCCTTCGCCAACAAGAACGAGCTTCAGGGTTCCTTCGTCGAGAACACGACGCGCGACAGCTTCCTCTTGGCGCTCAACGTCTCTGCCTATTCCTTCGTCGACGTATCGCGCCGCGCCTCGGCCCTGATGCCGAACGGCGGCTCGCTGATCACGCTCACCTATCTCGGCTCGGAACGCGTCATCCCGAACTACAACACCATGGGCGTCGCCAAGGCGGCGCTTGAGGCCTCGACGCGTTATATCGCCCGCGACCTGGGGCCCAAGGGCATCCGCGTCAACGCCATCTCGGCCGGCGCCATGCGCACGCTGAGCCTGGCCGGCATTTCGGGCGGCCGGGCGCTCCATTCCAAGAGCGGCCAGTTCTCGCTGATGAAGCAGGAGACTTCGATGGAAGGCGTCGCGGGTTGCGCCCTGTGGCTGGCGTCGGACCTCGGTTTCTCAACGACGGGCGAAGTCATCCACGTCGACGCCGGCTTCCACGCCGTGGGCCTGCCGGAGGATGTGGAGCTGTAAGCGGCCGTGCCGCGCTGCCTGATCATCGCGGGACCGAACGGGGCGGGGAAGACGACCTTCGCCCTGGAATACCTGCCGGCAATTGGCCTGGACACCTTCATCAATGCCGATATGATCGCCGCCGGGCTGTCGCCGTTCCATCCCGAACGGCAGGCTGCCGCAGCTGGCAGGCTCTTCTTGCGTGAGGTTGACGCCCGAATTGCTATGCGCGAGGACTTCGCTATCGAAACCACCCTGTCCGGGCGAAGCTATCTTAAGCTTATCCAAAGACTGCAGGCTGAAGGTTGGGGCGTAGAGCTCTACTATCTTGTCTTATCGAGCGTAGGTGTTTCAAAAAGCCGGGTTGCCGAGCGGGTCGCGCATGGTGGCCACAATATTCCCGCGGCTGATATTGAACGCCGTTTTCCACGCAGTTTGCGGAACCTTCTGGATTCCTATAGAATGGCCGTGGATGAGTGCCACGTGTATCGGAACGATGGCGACGGACCTGTTCAAATTTTTGATCAGTTCGGTCCCAGATTAATCGTTCACGATGCCGATCTTTATGATTGGCTGTTGAAGCTTGCGGATGTGTCAGATGACTGACGACGAAATGACGAAAAAGTCCGATGAAGCGTTCGCCGCCTTGCAATCCGCCGTGAGCGAAGCCATCGACCGCAAGCGCCGCCTGGGGCAGTACTGGGTCGTGGCCGATGCGAACGGCCAGCCGGTGAAGGTCTATCCCGAAAACTCCGTCGATTCCGCCGCCGAATAATGCCTTTCGGCATAGCACCTTCGCTCGACGATATGGAAGCGCTGGCGCGTGACGCGCTGTCGCGCCTGCCCGAGCCGTTCGCCACCTACGTGAAAGATGTGGTCCTGATCGTCGAGGACTTTCCGTCCGAAGACATGCTGGAGCAACTCGGCATCGAGGACGCCTTCGAACTGACCGGGCTCTATACAGGCCGGCCGGCGGAGCTGGAGGCCATGACCGGCGACCTGCCGCCGATGATCCACCTGTTCCGCCGCCCGATCCTCGATGAATGGGCCGAGGGCGGTGTGGCGCTGGAAGACCTTGTGGTGCACATTGTCATCCATGAGACCGGCCACCATTTCGGCCTGTCGGACGACGACATGGAATGGCTGGAGGGCCAATTAAAGTCCTAGTCGTGGACCTGGAAGACCTGCGACGCGTCGGCGGGGGCCGAGTTGCGGTACATCCGTCCCCGCTCGCCCAGGAAAACGAGGCCGTAGGCCACGACGCCGCACAGGCAGGCGCCGAACGGCAAAAGGGCGATATGCCCCGTCCAGCCCTGGCCGATCATGGCCGAGATGACGGCGCCGCCGACCGTGGTGGTAAAGCCCTGCAACGACGCCGCCGTGCCCGCGACATGGCCGACCTTTTCCATGGCGATCGCCGAAAAGTTCGACGTCGTCAGGCTCTGGAAGCCCATGGTCAGGCTTTGCAGGATGACGAAGCTGACCAGCGTCTCGTGACCGGTGGCCGCCCACAGCAGGTGGATGGCCGTCACGGCGATAAAGGCGGTCAGCGCCGAATGCGAGATGCGCTTGAGCCCGATGCGTTCGACCAGGGTCGCGTTGATCATCGACGCCACGCCCATGGTGCCGGCGCAGATGGCGAAGACCGGCGCCATCAGGCCGGGCTTTTGAAAGACGTCGCGGAACATCTGAGGCATCAGCGAAACATAGGCCAGAAGCGCACCGACCAGCACGGCTATGCTCAGGGTATAGACCAGCGACGACGGTTCGGTCGTGACGAAACAGGCGACGCGCTTGAGATGCGCGGCGTCGGGGCGGCGGCGCTTTTCGGCGGTATGGGTCTCGGGCAGGCGCAGCCATGCCCACAGGCCGACAACGGCGCCGAACAGCGACATGAAGACGAAGATGCCCCGCCAGGGCGCGAACAGCAGGATGACCTGGCCGAGGCTGGGCGCCATGATCGGCACCAGCAGGAAGACGACGTAGCTCATCGACATGACCTTGGCCATGCGCGGGCCGACATAGAGGTCACGCACGATCGATCGCGTCACGACCGTCGATGTCGAGGCCGAACAGCCCTGGATCAGGCGGATGAAGATCAGCAGGGCGAAATCGTTTACAACGGCAGCGACAAGGCCGAGGATGACATAAAGCACGATGCCGGTCAGCAGGACGCGCTTACGCCCCAGCCAGTCGCTGAGCACGCCCATGGCCAGCTGGCCGACGCCCATGCCGGCGAAGTAGAAGGCGACGATCCACTGCTGATGGTTTTCGACCTTTACATGCAGGTCGGCGCCGATGGTGGGCAGGGCCGGCAGCATGGAATCGATGCCCAGCGCGCCCATGGCCATCATCGACGCGATCAAAATGACGAATTCGACGAATCCGGGCTGAGGCTGCGTGGCGGGAACGGGGGATGCGGACATGACACCGCGCGTCATAAGCCGTTTCCCGCTGCATTGCGATAAGGAAAATAAAAACGCCGCCGGCGCAGGCGGGCTACGCGGCGCGAAGGTCTTCGATCACGGTGCCGACCCTGGCCTGTCCGGCCTCGTGGTCGGCGTCGCGAACGGTCTCTTTCAGCGCCTCGTCGTACCACTTGACCAGGGCCGGATGCGCCAGCAGCCGGTCGACATAGGCGCGCGCCGTCTCCGACAGCTCGAAGCCCAGGCCATAGGTCTGGACGCGGAAGGCGACCGGAGCGAAGAAGGCGTCAACCGCCGTAAAGGCGTCGCCAGCGAGGTACGGGCCGCCGAAATGCATGAAACCGTGGTTCCACAGGGCGTCGAGGCGGGCGATGTCGCGGACGAGCGCCGGCGGCGTGTCGTGAAGCTTGATCCGCTGGCCGACCGTCATCGAGCAGATGGACCGCAAGGTGCCGAAGCCCGAATGCATTTCGGCCGCCGCCGAGCGGGCATAGGCGCGGGCGGCCTTGACGGCGGGCCAGACGGCGGGATGGGCTTCGTACAGATATTCGACGATGGCCAGCGAGTCCCAGACAGTCGTTTCGCCGTCGATCAGGCACGGCACCAGGGCCGACGGCGAGAAGGTGTCGAAACGGTTCTGCCCGCCCGCCTGGAAGTAGTGCATGTGTTCGGTGAAGGGGATGTCGAGCGCCGTCATCAGCGCCCACGGACGCAGCGACCAGGAAGAGTAGTTCTTGTTGGCGATATGCAGATCGTACATGGCAGGACATCCCTTCTCTATGGTGCCCCGGTCATGCCAAGAGTCACATAAAATGACGAGAGGGATTGTCCGCCAGACGTCGTAAATGCTCAGCCATATTGGAAGGCCGACAGGGCGATGCCCGTCTGGCCGAGGCTGTCCTGGTGGTAGGTCATGCGGCCCCCATCGCCGTCGGCCGCGCCCGCCACGACCATCAGCGGAATCAGGTGTTCCTCGCGGGGATGGCTGACGCGGGCGCCAGGCGCCGACGCCCAGTGCGTCAAGGCTTCGGGGCTGTCCCCGACTGCGGCCTGCAGCCAGTCGTCGAAGGCCTGGGCGGCTTCGCCTACACCCTGGACGCGGCCCATCAGGCCGGGAATCGAGTGGAAGCTCATGCCCGAGCCGATGATCAGCACGCCTTCGTCACGCAGCGGCGCCAGGGCCTTGCCGAGCGCAATATGGTCGGCGGGGCTGAGGTTCTTTTTCAGTGACAATTGCGCGGTCGGAATGCCGGCGTCGGGGAAGGCCAGCAGCATCGGAATGAAGACGCCGTGGTCGTAATCGCGGCTATTGTCTTCGCGGATCGTGATGCCGGAGGCCTTGGCCAGATCGATGACGCGTGCCGCCACGTCCGGCGCGCCTGGCGCGGGCCAGTTCAGTCGGTAGGTGTTTTCGGGGAAGCCGTAGTAGTCGTAGAGCAGGCCGGGCGAAGGCTTGGTCTGGACGGTGAAGTCGTTTTCTTCCCAGTGCGCCGATACGATCAGCAGGGCCTTGGGCGCCTGTCCGACATCCTGCGGCAGGTGCTTGAGATAGGCGGTAAGTTCGGCCCACATGTCGCTGGGCCGCCATTCCATGAAGGGAAACGGACCGCCGCCGTGCGGGATGAAAACGGTAGGAAGACGCGAGGTCATAACAACTGCCTTTACGGTGCGAATTGATACCGCAGTATGCCCCTTCCGTCTCACCCTCCGCTAGCGCTTCGGGCGATCCACCTTCCCCGTTTACGAGGGAGGGGGGAACCTACGGATACGCTTCGGCTTCTATTACCAGGTCGATATCGTCGCCGACAAAGGGTTCCAGCTTCGACAGGCCGAACGCCTTGCGGCTTAGGTGGGCGGTGGCGGAAAAGCCGACGCCCGTCTTGAACAGGGCCGGGTTGAACGCCTTCTTGTTGAAGGTGACGCTCAATACCACGCTCTCAGTCACGCCATGCACTGTCAGGTCGCCGGTGACATTGGCGGTGTTGTCGCCGGTGACCTCGACCTTGGTCGAGGTAAAAGTCGCCGTCGGGAACCTGTCGGCGTCGAAATAGTCGGGGCCTTTCAGATCCTTGTCGAAATCCGGAAGGCCTGTCGTCAGCGCCGATATGGGCAGGCTTGCCGTAACCGTGCTGTTGGCCGGCTGGTCCGTATCGAGCACCAGGGTGCCAGTGGCACCGATGATCTTGCCCGAAGGATGCGACATGCCGAAATGCGGATAGTAGAAGGTCGCCGAACTGTGTGTCGGCTCCAGCTTGTAGGTGTCCGCGGCGACGGCCGGTCCGGCGATAGCCAGAAGGAGGATGGGCAGGATCGGTTTCCACATGTCGGGCTCCGGAAAAAAAAGGGGATGCGGGGGCATCCCCTTTTATACCCGATTATTGCTTGAGGGTTTCAGCCTCGATGTAAAGATCGACCTGGTCGCTGACGGCCGGGACGTAGTTGCCCATGCCGAAGTCGCTGCGCTTGATCGTTGCCGTGGCGGTAAAGCCCGCGTCTTCCTTCTTCATCATCGGATGGACGTCGAGCTTGTTGAGCTTGACGTCAAGCGTCACAGCCCTGGTCACGCCGTGGATGGTCAGGTCGCCGGTGACCTTGGCCGTATCCTTGCCGGTCAGTTCGACCTTGGTCGACTTGAAGGTCGCGGTCGGGAACTTGGCGGCGTCGAAGAAGTCCGGCGACTTCAGGTGGGTATCCAGCGCCGGCACGCCGGTATTGACGCCCGAAATGTCGAAGCTGACCTCGACCGAGCTCTTCGACGGATCGGCCTTGTCGAGATTGACGGCGCCGACCGCGTTCATGAACTTGCCGGTCGGATGCGAGAAGCCGAAGTGGGTGTACTGGAAGGTGACCGAGGTATGGTTCGGGTCGATCTTGTAAACATCGGCGGCGAAGGCGGAGGCGCTGGCGAACAGGGCGAAGGCCGAGGCAGCGATGACGGACTTGAAGATCGGTTTCATGATTGAGGTCTCTGTTGGCTCACGGTAAATATGGCGCGGGCCGGGGCTCATGTCCGGCGTCACAATCGTAACAATAGGAGTTGCGATTACATATTTCAATAGGTGGCCGAACACCGTTGCGTAAAAATCTTGCAAGGCGGTTTTATGGCGCTCTTACAAACCGTAACCGCGACCCTTATCTATCGGCTGCCGCGCGACAGACGGGCGGTCTTGAAAAGATTGAGAGGGTCTCATGTCCCAGGACACCATCACCAAGTTCGACATGTATCAGGCGGCCATTCCGACCAGCGTCCGCGTTTTGACCAACCTGCGGGGAATCATCGAGAAGGCGGAGTCCTGGGCCGCCGAGAAGAAGGTCGACCAGGCCGTCGTACTGAACGCGCGCCTGGCGCTGGACATGTTCCCCTTCGTCCGTCAGGTCCAGATCGCCGCCGACACCGCCAAGGGCATTGCCGCGCGCCTGGCCGGCATCGAGGTGCCGAGCTACGAGGACAATGAAGCGACCTTCGAAGAGCTCTATGCCCGCATCGACAAGACGCTGGCCTTCGTCAAGTCGGTGAGGCCCGAGCAGTTCGATGGCGCCGAAACGCGCGAAGTCGTCATTACCTTCCGCGGCAATTCGACCCACTATACCGGCCTGACGTTTCTGACGACGCGCGCCCTGCCGAACCTGTTCTTCCACACGACGGCGGCCTACGCGATCCTGCGCCATTCGGGCGTGCCGCTGGGCAAGGCGGATTTCCTGGGGCCGCAGGGGTAAGCTTGCATCTCCCCGTTTTTCGAAGAAAAATGGGGGGGACCGCACGACCGAGCCGTTGCGTAGCAATGGAGAAGGAGATGTGGTGGAGGGGCTTCTTGCTTCCTTGTCCAGGCATCGACGTCTAAAGAAAGCAAGAAACCCCACCACCATCCCACTTCGCCAAGGCTTCGTGGGACGGTCCCCCTCCCCATTCGTTCCGAACGGGGAGGTACAAGAACGGCTAAAAGGTTCTGATATCGAACCTTTCCAACTCGGCCAGATAGTCTTCGAGCGTTATCAGGCCGACGCAAGGCCCGGCCCCGGCAGCGATGCCGGGGCTTTTTTCGTGAAGCCGCCGGGCCAGCAGAATCGCCGGGACACACGGGATCTGCGGCCCATCGCCAGAGCCCGCGACGATCGCCCAGCGGACGCGTTTCGGCCGGCCGTCGAGGCCCAGCCCTGACAGATCGACGAACATGCCGCCGATATCGCTGCCGAGCGGATCGAAGATATTGCTGATCTTGAGCATGGGCTGTGCCCACGCCTTGAGGTTCAGCGGCAGGCCCAGTCGCACGCCCCACGCCAGCGCCCAAAGGCCGAAGTGCAGCACCCCGACCTCCAGCCCCGCACCGAAGCGAATGTCCTTCAGGCCGTAGGTCTCCGGCAGCAGGTCGAGATCGGGGATATCGCAATTGGCCAGCCAGCGCGTCCCCATGCCCGGCAGTTTCATGCGCCGAAGATCCTGCCAGCCGTAAGGGGCCGGGTGGCCGGCGAAGGGTTTCAGCTTCTGGCCGGCATAGCTCAATATGCCTTGCGTGGTGGCAAGGCCGCGTTCGGCGCGCTGGCCCGGCGCAATGCCGAAATCCATGGCGTCGAGCTGCGAAAACCCAGGTTTGAAGTGTTCGATGACGGCCGACGACAGGCCGGGCACAGTGCTGGCGCCGCTGATGGCCGTTACACCGGCCGCGCGCGCCTCCGCATCCAATCCGCGAAAACCGGTGACGAAGTCGCGGCCATCCGCAAGATCGACATAATGCACCCCGGAGGCGATGCAGGCGCGCGCCACGGCGTAATCGGCGCCCTGGAAAGGCCCGCAGGTATGGACGACGACCGATGGGCGCTCGCGCATAAGCGCCGCCGCAAGATCATTGCGAATGTCGATGGCGGCTGCCCGCGCATTCGGCAGTTGCGCCGCCAGGGCCTGCGCCTTCGAAAGATTGCGTCCGGCGATAATCACGGGCACGTTGTGGCGGCTGAGCGCCGTGGCGATGCGCTTGCCGAAATTGCCGTAGCCGCCAAGGATCAGGACTTCAGGCATCGTCCATCTCTTCGCGCACCACGATGAATTCCCCGGCATAGCCATAGGCCATGGCGGCGCCGAACAGCCCGCCCTTCATGCCCATCGCCATGCGGAAGGACCGCTCTCCACTGGCCTCTTCCCAGGCGTAGCCGCGGCCGAGCAGGATTTCGCCGAGCCACGGCAGGGGAATATCGAGGCCGAACAGGCTGAGCAGATAGCCCTTGTGCCTGAGCCATACCTTGCCGGCTTCGAAATGATAGGTGCAGCGCCATCCGACCCCGCAGCGCATATATTCGACGACCTCGTGGCCGCGCTTGGGCACCAGTCGCGAGCGGAAGCAGAAGCGCTTTTGTCCCGGGAAATCGAACCAGCGTTCGAAGACAAAGGCGTTCGTATCCGGCTCGCTGAGAAAATAGACCGTGCACGGTATATCGTCGCCGTCGCGCGGCGTCAGCATGCCGAGCGCGCCGAACAGCGGTGCCAAAATCCGCATCATCGCGCCCATGCGCACCGTTAATGTCCCCTCTACGGTGATGCGATCGCGGCAGAACGGTCGGTTGGCATAGTGCAGCTTCAGCGCGGGCGGCATGCCGGCCCATGGGGCGCCGAACACAGGTGCGAAGGTCGGGGGATTGCTCATGAGTCTTCAACAGGTTATCCCTCACTCGTATCACGAAGCGGGGCGGGGGCAATGACCTATCTGATCGTCAAATGGCTGCACATCCTGTCCTCGACCGTACTGTTCGGCACGGGGATCGGCAGCGCCTTCTGGATGTTCGTCGCCAACCGGTCGCGCAACCTGCCGGCCATCGTCTTCGCCTGCCGCACCGTCGTGCTGGCCGACTGGCTGTTCACCACGCCGGCGGTGATTTTCCAGCCCCTGTCCGGACTCTACATGGTGCACGCCGCCGGGATTCAACTGACCGCGCCGTGGCTTATCGCGGCCCTTGTCCTTTACGTCTTCGCCGGCCTGTGCTGGCTACCGGTGGTGTGGATACAAATCGAGATGAAGCGGCTGGCGGAAGCGGCGCTCAAAGACGACCAGCCCTTGCCGGCGCTCTACTGGACTTATGACCGGTGGTGGATCGGGCTGGGATGCCTGGCCTTTCCGGCCGTGGTGGTGATTTTCTGGCTGATGGTATTCATGCCGGGTTGAAGCCATAGCCGGATACCCCATCTCTCCATGACATCCGTGAGAGGGATCGAATATGATTACGCTGTACACCTGGGGCACGCCCAACGGCCGCAAGGCCACCATCATGCTTGAAGAGCTGGGCGTCGATTACCGCATCCACAAGGTCAATATCGGCAAGGACGAGCAGTTCGATCCCGAATTCCTCAAGATTTCGCCCAACAACAAGATACCGGCCATCGTCGACGAAGACGCCGACGGCGGGCCGCTGTCCCTGTTCGAATCGGGCGCCATCCTGATCTATCTGGCCGACAAGTACGGACGCTTCCTGCCGGTGTCGGGCGCCGGCCGTTATACGGCCATCCAGTGGCTGATGTGGCAGATGGGGGGCTTAGGACCCATGTTCGGGCAACTGGGCTGGTTCACCCTGTCGGCGCCCGAGCCCAATCCTGTGGGCCAGGATCGCTACCGCAAGGAGGCCGACCGCCTCCTGGGCGTGCTCGACAAGCGCCTGTCGGAAAGCCGCCATGTCGGCGGCGACGAATATTCGATCGCCGATATCGCCATCTATCCGTGGATCGCGCAATACCGCGTGCGCATCAAGGACGAGATCGAACCCCTCCTGCAAAAGCGTCCGTTCGTGCTGTCGTGGCTCGACCGTGTCGGCGAACGCCCGGCGGTGCAGAAGGGAATGCAGCTTCCCTAAGCCTTACGGCCCGTCCGGCGTGGCCAGGCGCAAATAGCCGGAGTTGCGATCGTAAGCGTCGTTGTCCGCCCGCTGTTGCTGCGAGGGGGGGGCATCGGCCTTGCCGTCGATGACCTTTGTCTGTTGCGCCTTCGCCTTGGTCCTGCCCTTGCGTGGAGCGGCCGGGGCGACGACCTCGACCAGCCGCCAATGGCCGTGATCCATGGTCACGGTCGCGGGCATCCTATGGAGGGCCTTGCCTTCATTGCGTCCGCATTCGGCCGCCAATGTCGTTGCGGCCGTCCATTTCAGGGGGGTGCAGGATTCGCCGGCGAAGCTGACGATTGCGCCATGACCGGGGCTGAACCAGTCCCTTATGCGCAGCGTTCCGTCCGAATATCCTTCCGCGTCCGCGGCGGCCAGATATTGCCCTGACGGCGAAACAACGGGCTTTTCGTCAAGCCAGATGATGCGGCCGTTGCGATCGACCACGACCGCCGAGGTGGCTTCACCATTGTACTGACTTAACAATGGATAAGGCAGTTTCCGGCCGTGACCATCGCCCAGGGTTACGGTCCCGGCATAGGTCCAGACGCTGCACGTGTCGTTACCTTCGCAATAGAGATTGCGCTGGTCGGTAAAGCGGGCCGCGGGATTGTTGTCGATCCGGATCGTCAGTACGTCGCCTTCGCGTTTTGCGACGTCGGACTGGGCGCTGAGGACGGGGGCTTCGGCGCCCCGACGATCATTCAAGACAGCCGGATCGCCGGGATCGGCGCTATCGGATTCCGATGCGACCGCCGACGCCGATACTGCTGTCGACGACGCATCGCCCTCATGCGGAAAGAAGGCGCCGTCGACGACGCCCGGGCCGTCGCTTCCGGCAGTGGCGCCGTCCGGTGCGGGCTTGCGGTCGCCGCAGCCCGAAAGAATCATCAGCGCCGCCAGCGCGGCGCTCCATCGCAAGAGCCTCATCATGCCCGTCCCCGGTTTCACGATTCGTTTACCATTCTTTCCCCGTTTCCGGAATGTGCGGAAATCGCGAAGGTCGCGGCCGTGATATGGCGGCTACAGCTCAGGCCGCCTTTTGCGGTTTCCGGGCGTCCTTGCGGCGGACATAGAGCACCTTGTGGACCTTGGCGATCACGATGCCGTCGGCGTCGATGATGTCGGCCTCGTATTCGGGCTCGTACTTGCCGCGCGCATCGGTCTCGGCCTTGACGCGCGCGATCTCGGCCGGCGGGATATGGAAGACGGCGCGGACGGTCGAACGGCCCGGCTTCAGGAAATTTATCGACGCCGCCTTGTCCCAGACGATGTAGTCGGTTCCCAGTTGCGTCATCATGATCGCCACGAAGAACGGGTCGCACATCATGTAGAGCGAGCCGCCGAAGGCCGTGCCGAAGACGTTCTTGTTCCACCAGCGGTACCTGAGTTCGACCGTGATGGAATGAAAGCTCGGGTCGGTCTCGACGACGCGGATGCCGGCGCCGATCATCGGCGGATAGAAGTTGATCAGTTTGAAACGGTCGGCCTTTGCCATCGCGGTCTCCATCGGCTTTGCTCTTACATGGATGCCGCAAAGGAAAGACAAGAGGAGACGGCCTGTAACTTTTCTTCGAATGCGTCGTATCTATGCTAGAGTGCCTGCAACCGGGGAGATGGCATATGAACGAAACGGCAACCGGCGTGGCCGCCGCGGCCCTTGCGCCCGACGATCGGACCAGCGTCTATCCCTTGTGGCTCAGGCTGATGCACTGGGCCAATGCCATCGCCGTCATCATGCTTACCTTAAGCGGCTGGCGCATCTATGACGCCACGCGATTCATGTTCGGCTTCCAGATTCCGCCCAAATGGACGCTCGGCGGATGGCTGGGCGGGGCGCTGCAATGGCACTTTGCCTTCATGTGGCTGCTGATGGGCAATGCCCTGGTCTATCTGCTGGTCCACGTCTTCAGCGGCCGCTTCAGGCGCCAGTTCCTGCCCTTGTCGCCGAAATCGATCCTCACCGACCTCAAATCCTTTCTTGGCGGCCATCTCAGCCACGCCGACATCCGCCGCTATAACGCGGTGCAGAAGGCGGCCTATCTTTTCGCCATGGCGGATATCGTCGTGCTGGTCCTGTCGGGCCTGGTGCTGTGGAAGTCGGTGCAACTGCCGTGGCTGCGCGAACTTTTGGGCGGCTACGAATTCGCGCGCCGCATCCATTTCTGGGCCATGAGCCTGATGGCCGGTTTTATCGTGGTGCACGTGGTGATGGCGGTGCTGGTCCCGCGCACCATCCGCGCCATGGTCTGGGGGCGCTGAGATGGACGAGGAGATTAAAAAGGACAAGGACGCGATCCTGAAAGAGGCCGATGGTCTTCTGAAGGATCCGGCGCGCCGGCGCCTGCTCGGTAACGTGCTGACGCTTGGCGGCCTGTCGCTGGCCACGGGCGTGGCGCTGAAGAACTATGGGTCGGTCAAGGAGATGCTGACGCGAATCTCCTATTTCAACGACGGCGTGCAGGGCGCTATCTTCCATCCGTCGAGCCGCGCGCCGGTCTATACCGAAGCCGACATCACCAACCCGTTCCCGTTCAACGCTTTCTACCGCATGAGTCAGGCGCCGGTCGTCGATCCGGCGACTTACAAGCTTGAACTCTCGGGCAAGATCGCCGACCGCCGGCCGTGGACCCTGCCGATGCTGCAGGCTTTGCCGCAGACCTCGCAGATCACGCGCCACATCTGCGTCGAGGGCTGGAGCGCCATCGGCAAGTGGGGCGGGGTGCGCTTCTCGGATTTCCTGAAGCGCGTCGGCGCCGACACGACGTGCAAATATGTCGGCTTCAAATGCGCCGACGGCTATTACACTTCGATCGACATGCCGACGGCGCTGCACGACCAGACGCTGTTGACGCTGACCTTCCGCGACCACGTGCTGCCGACCTGGTACGGCTTCCCGATGAAGCTGCGCATGCCGACCAAGCTGGGCTACAAGAACCCCAAGCACATCATGGAAATCTATGTCACCAATGTCTTCCCGGGCGGCTATTGGGAAGACCAGGGCTATAACTGGTTTGGAGGAAGTTAGGGGTATCTTCTTACGCCATCAAATCCACAAACCCGGCCTGCAGAGCTCCCGCCGCATCGTCCGGCGCGATCGACAGCAGCAAGCCGCGCTGGCCGGCATTGATGTAGACGCTGTCGTAAAGCTGCGCTGTTTCGTCGATGGCCGTCGGCACCGTCTTTTTCTGGCCGAAGGGCGAGATGCCCCCGACCTTGAAGCCTGTCAGGCGCTCGGCGTCCGGCCCCTTCATCATGTGCGCCGACTTGCCGCCGAAATGCGCCGCCAGCTTCTTCATGCTGACCTCGCCGTCCGACGGCACGACGACGCAGACCGGCTTGCCGTCAAGCTCGGCCATCAGCGTCTTGAAGGTTTGTGAAGGATCGACGCCCAGGGCTTCGGCCGCCTGCAACCCGACGCGGGGCGCATCCGGATCGTAGTCGTAGGGATGGAGTTCAAAGCCGATACCGGCCCTGGTCAGGAATGCGGTGGCGGGAGTGGTCTTGGACATGACGTCTTGCTATAGCCCGGCGCAAGCAAAACGCAACAGGAGCGAATGCCATGCCGGCTGTCACATTGATCGGCCCAGGAGCCATCGGCCTCTGCGTCGCCTCCGCCCTGATGGACGCCGGGCATGATGTGACCTTCGTGGCGCGTCAGCCGTTCGGCACGCTCGAAATCACGCGGTCCGACGGTGAAACGCGGCGCTATCCGGCGCGCGTTGCCGATGCGGGCCATGCGCCAAAGGCCGACTGGGTCTTTCTGTGCGTCAAGACCTATCAGGTCGCCTCCGCCGCCGAGGCGCTAAAGGCCGCTGTCGGCCCGGAAACCAAGGTCGCTGTCATCCAGAACGGCGTCGAACACCTTGAAAACGTCGCGCCTTTCATCGACGCAGCCGCTCCGGTCGTGCCGGTGGTCATCGACCTGCCGGCGTCGCGTTCCGGGCCGGGACGGGCGGGCTTTGGAAACCCCTCGCTCGCCTTCGTCGAGGATACAGAGGCGGGCAGGGCGTTCCGCGACCTGTTCGCCGGCACCGTCCTCGATGTCACGGCGACGCCCGACCTCGTCTCGCGCATGTGGCGCAAGCTCTGCATCAACGCGCCCGGTGCGGTCCTGTGCCTGACCGGCAAACCGATGGGGGTCTTCCACGAGCCGGGCATCGCCGACATCGCGCAGGCGATCCTGGCCGAATGCGTGGCCGTCGGCCGCGCCGCCGGCGCCGGGTTCGACGGTTCGGTCATCGAGGACCAGATGGCGGCCTTCATGAACGCCCGGCCCGGCGACGGCAATTCGATGTTCGAAGATTTCAAGGCCGGCCGGCCGATGGAATGGGATGCGCGCAACGGCGTCATTGCGCGCAAGGGGCGGCTTTACGGCGTTCCTACCCCGGTCAGCGACTTCGTGGTTCCTATTCTGCGCGCTCAGAACAGTCAGCGATAAAGCCGTCGACCTCGGCCTCGGTCGTCGAGAAGCTTGTGACCAGGCGATAGGCGTCGGGGCCGGAATTCGGCCAGGCATAGAAACGGTGGCCGCGCGCGAGCAGCCTGTCGGCCACCGCTTTCGGCAGGGTGACGAACAGCGCGTTGGCCTCGACCGGGTACAGCAGGCCCGCTCCCGGCCGGTCGATCAGGCCGTCGCGCAGGCGCCTGGCCATGGCGTTGGAATGACGGCCGAGCGCGATCCACAGGTCGTCATCGAGCAGGGCCTGGAGCTGCGCCGAGACATAGCGCGCCTTCGACGGCAGCTGTCCGCCACGCTTGTGGACATAGGCGAAATCGTCGATCAGCGCCGGATTGAAGATAACGGCGGCTTCCGCCAGCATGGCGCCGTTCTTGGTGCCGCCGAAGCTTATGATATCGACGCCGGCCTCTACCGTAACCTCGGCCGGATGACAGCCGAGATGCGCCACGGCGTTGGCGATGCGCGCCCCGTCCATGTGGACGAACAGGCCATGGCGGTGCGCCACTTCGGATAAGGCCCGAACCTCGGCCGGCCTGTAGACCGTTCCGAGTTCGGTCGAATTGGTCAGGCTGAGCGCGCGCGGCCGGGATGTATGCGGCGCATGGTCCAGCGTCTTTTCGATCAGCCCGGCGATGCCGTCGGGCGTCAACTTGCCGTTCGGACCGTCGAGACCGACCAGCTTGCCGCCGGTGAAGAACTCCGGCAGGCCGCATTCGTCATTGTTTATGTGCGCCTGGCGGTGGCACAGCACCGATTCGTACGGCCTGATCATGCGCGCCAGGGCCAGCCCGTTGCAGGCCGAGCCGTTGAACACCGGAAAGACGGTCAGCTCCGGACAGCGAAAGACCGATCGGAAGGTGTCGCGCAGTTTCGCGGTGACGGGATCGTTGCCATAGGCGGGCACGGCGCCGTCGTTGACCTCGCCGAGCGCCCTCAGAACGGCGGGATGGACGGGAGCGGTATTGTCGCTAGCAAAATGGGCCATGTCGATACGTCTGCAACGGAAAAAGATCGACTTTTCTCTTAAGGCGCGGCGGAGCGCGGGAAAAGGCTCAATCGCGGGGAAACCCGAATCCGCTCGTCATAGTTAATTTGAATGCCGGGGCCGGTTCCGGCCGTTTCCTGCGGATCTGTGAGTTCGGAAGGATTGCCTTCGAGTGCCCAGACGGGTTTTTATGTGCAATGCAGTGCCGGTGTTAAAATACATAAATGCAGAATTAAGACTTTTCTACCTGAAGGGGCAGTGATGACGCTGAAGTGGCGAGTTTACCGAGTTTTATACTTATGCTGATACACCCGAGGGCATGAAAACCGTCCTAGTGCGCCTCGGCCTTGTCTTGCCCTGCCTGTTTGCGGGGCTGCCCGCCTGCGCCGCCACCCTTGATGTGAGCGTTACCGACGCGGCGGGAAGGCCCGTGCCGTCTGCGGTCGTCACGTTTGCCCCGGTCTCCGGCGGCGCCGCGCAGGGCAGGGGCGGAAGCTATGTCATGGCGCAGAAGGACATCAAATTCGTTCCTTACGTCCTGGCGGTGCCCGTCGGCGCCACGGTGGATTTCCCCAACCAGGACCGGGTCAACCACCACGTCTACTCGTTCTCGCCGGTCCAGCGGTTCCAGTTCCCCCTGTATGGCCCCGGCAAGAAGCGCTCCCTGCGCTTCGATCACCCGGGCACGGTCGCCCTGGCCTGCAACATCCACGATTCGATGAGCGCCTATATCCGCATCGTCGACCAGCCCTATTTCGCCACGACGGACGACAAGGGGCGGGCGTCGCTCGACCTGCCGGCGGATGCCGGCACCCTGGCCGTATGGCAGCCCCAGCTCGACGCGCCGGACCATTCGGTATCGCGAAAGTTCACCATGTCCGCCGGGGCTGCCCAGCAAACCTTCAGCGTCAGGCTGAGGGCAGAAGCCCTGCCGTCCGGCGGGGCCTACTAGAGTAAAATATTTTCATGCCTTTCAAACGCTTGAGCACTAAACTGGCGGTGATGTATGGCGGGCTGTTTTCGCTGGCCCTGCTGCTGATTGCCTGTGCCTGCTATGTGGCGGTCATTTCCTATGCGCGCGCTTCGGTGCAGCAGGAACTGCAGGCCAACGCCCAGGTGTTCAAGCGCATCTGGACGCTCAATTCCGAAAGCTTGCAGACCAATGCCGCGCTCCTGTCGCGCGACTTCGGTTTCCGCCAGGCCCTGGCGACGCACGACATGGCGACGGTCGACTCGGCCTTCTCCAACCTTCGGTCGCGCCTCAAGGCGCAGACGGGTCTCATTCTCGGCGCCGACGGCACGCCCATGATCGGCGACCTGGGCAGCTTCGGCCAGGCCGCGGCGCAGTCGCTGCGCGGCGACGACAGCCTGACGCCGCTTTCGGGCATCGTGTCGGTCGACGGCCATCCCTTTCAGGCCGTGGCCGCTCCCGTCATGGCCCCCGACCGCCTGGGCTGGGTGGTGTTCGGCACGCGTCTCGACGCCGCCGAAATGCGGAATATGCAGACCCTGTCGGCGCTGCCGATCCAGGCGGCCGTCCTGACGCAGACGCGCGGCGGCCTGTGGCAGGGGCCCGCCGAACAGACGCGCGACTTCAAGACCGATTCTTTGAGCTTCTTCATCGACCAGAGCCTGCTGACCCGCTCGGCCAGCATGGTCGACAGCAGCCGCGGTTCGCTGATCGCGGTCGCCACGCCGCTGCCGGCGCTCGACGGCCAGCAGAAGAGCGTGCTGCTCCTGACCTATCCGCTCAACCAGGCGCTCAAGACCTACCGCACCCTGCTGACCGTCCTGCTGGGCATAGGCGTGCTCGGCCTGGGCTTCGTGGTCGTCGCGTCCCTGTATCTGTCGCGATCGCTGGTGCGCCCGATCCTGGCGCTCAAGGACGCGGCCTTTACCCTCAAGGAAGGCCGCTCCAGTCAGGTCGAGGTCAAGTCCGACGACGAAATGGCCGATCTTGCCCGCGCCTTCAACGCCATGGCCATTTCGATCGAGGACCGCGAGCGCGACATCACGCGCCTGGCCAAGACCGACACGGCCACCGACCTGCCGAACCGCTCGGCCTTCGAGGACTATGTCAGCGCCCTGCGCGAGCGGGCCCATGAAGACATGGTCGTCATCGCCATCGGGATCGAGCGTTTTGCCCATATCCGCGCCGTGTGGGGCGTGAGCTATGCCCACACCCTGGTGTCGCGCCTGCAGTCGGTCCTGACCGGCATTTTCGAGCGCGCCTATGTCGCGCGCCTGTCGCACGACACGCTGGGCCTGACGCTCAACGGCTGCGCCGCCGAACAGGCCCTGCCGCTGGCCCGCGCGATTCTGGCCCGCCTTTCCAAGCGCATCAAGGTCACCGACGACCAGAGTCTCGACGTCGGCGTCACACTGGGCGTCTATCATATCGGCGCGGCGCACCCGACGGCCGACGAGATGATCGAGCGCGCCCTGATCGCGCTCGACCAGGCACACGCGGCCAAGACGTCGATCGTGGTGTTCGACGCCCGCATCTATTCCGAACTGGCCGACAACCTGCTGCTCACCGACCAGCTCTACGCCGCGCTCCAGCAAAAGCAGATGCAGGTCTATTACCAGCCCAAGTTCAGCTATCGCGAGGGCCGCATCGCTTCGGCCGAGGCGCTGGTGCGCTGGCAGCATCCTGAGCGCGGCTTCGTTTCGCCGCAGCGCTTCGTACGTATCGCCGAGGAAACCGGCTGTATCCGCGACCTGACATTGCAGGTGCTCAAGACCTGCCTGCACGACCAGAAGCGCCTGCTCGACCAGGGCATCGAACTCGACATCAGCATCAACTATTCCGGCCGCCTGCTGTCGGACGAGCAGTTCAACGCCCAGACCCTGGCCCTGTGCGACCAGGCGGTCGGGCGGATCTGCCTGGAAATCACCGAAACCGCGGTCATCGAGGATCCGGCCATCGGCCTGGCCGCCATCAACACCTTCGTGTCGCACGGCATCGAAATCTCGATCGACGATTTCGGCACCGGCCTGTCGTCGCTGGCCTATCTCAAGCAGATCCCGGCGCACGAGCTCAAGATCGACCGCTCGTTCATCATGGAAATCGAAAGCGGCCAGCGCGATGCCCTGCTGGTGCGTTCGACCATCGAAATGGCGCACGGCCTGGGCATGAAGGTCACGGCGGAAGGCGTCGAAACCGGCACCGCCTTTACCCTGCTGCAGGCCATGGGCTGCGATATCGCGCAAGGCTATGGCATCGCCCGTCCGATGGCCTTCGACCTGCTGGTGCCTTTCCTGGAAGACTTCGCCCGCAAGGACGAGCCGGTTGCCGGCGTGTCCCTGCCCCCAAAACTGGCTCAGACCCGGAAAGCCGCCGGATGATCCGTGGTGCGCTGCTGGCTGCCCTCTGTACAGTGAGCGTAGTTGGCGGCACGGCTCGGGCCGAGGTGCAGCTGTTCGCGCCGGAGACCCTGTCGGCCTGGGTCGATGTCCGCGCCGTGTCCGCCGATGGCGAACCGTCCTGGCGCACGGCCTATGGCGACAATGTAGAGCAGGGCGGTTTCGGCAAGCTTCGCTACGGCCACGAGACGAAGTTCGATTTGGCCCAGGCGGCGATCAACTGGAAGCCGCGCCTGGCCGATACGGTGACCGCCTATGTACTGGCGCAATATACGCCCGGCAGCCTGACCGATTTCGGCGTCTCGGAAGCCTATATCAAGTGGAAGCCGGTGCCGGCCTCCGACCTGCGCTGGTCGGTCCGCTTCGGCCAGATGTTCCCGCCCGTATCGATGGAGCATGACGGTCCGGGCTGGTCGGTGTCGCGCACGATCACGCCGTCGGCGATCAACAGCTGGATCGGCGAGGAGGTCCTGGTCGACGGTCTGGAACTCACTGTCCGCAAGACCGTGCTGGGGCAGGATCTGGCGCTGACGGGCGCCGTCTTTACCGGCAACGATACCGCCGGGACCATTCTCAGCTGGCGCGGCTGGGCGCTGCACGACGTGGCGTCGGACCGCTCTTCGCGCCTGCCGTTGCCGTCCGGCGACAGACAGGGCTGGTACCGGCTTTTCGGCGACTATCAGGCGCCTTTCACCACGCCGATGGCCGAGGTCGACGGCCATGTGGGCGACTATCTGCGCCTCGACTGGCGGCCGCCGGCGCCCGTTGCCTTCAATCTCGAATATTACGCCAACCATGCCGATCCCCAGGCCGTCCGTCATATCCAGTGGGGCTGGGACACCACCTTCTGGAACCTGGGCGTGCAGGCGAAACCCGCGCCGCGGACCGAGATTCTCGCGCAATACATGAAGGGCAGGACCGGAACGGGCTGGCCTGTCGGCAACGGATTGTGGGCGGTCGACACCGACTATGACGCGGCCTATCTGCTGGCGTCGCAAAGCCTGGGGGCCGCGAAGCTGAGCGGGCGGATCGACTATTTCGCCGTCAAGGACAACTCGAAGCGCCCGGTCGACGACAATACCGACAAGGGCTGTGCCGCGACCGTCGCCTATATCCGTCCGGTCGGCGATCACCTCGACCTTGCCGTCGAAGCGATGAATGTCCGGAGCAACCACCCCGCGCGTGTGATTCACGCCCTGGCGGCGCATCAGAGCCAGGCCCAGCTTCAGATCGCATTGAAGCTGCACCTGTAGGTCGGCAAGCCGGCTAGTTGATAATTATTCTCATTGTCATTCTTGCGCCGCAGTGGTAAGGCGCAAACATGTCCCTGTTTCCCAAGCTCAATCAGAATTTCTGGCGTATCCAGCTGCGGCAATGGCACTGGATCAGTTCCGCCCTGTGCCTGGCCGGCCTGCTGCTGTTCGCCGCGACCGGCTTTACCCTGAACCACGCCGCCACGCTGGAGGCGAAGCCCAGGACGACGCATGTCGAGCGCACCCTGCCGGCCGGCGCGCTCGCCGCCCTGGCAAACGCGCAGGACAAGCGGCCCGTTCCCCCGGCACTTGCCGCCGCCGTCAAACAGGCGGCCGGCGTCGATATCTCCCGCCGCCCGGCCGATGTTTCGGACGAGGACGTCTATGTCGACCTGGCGACGCCGGGCGTCGACGCCTCGGTGACGCTCGGCCGGGACGGCAGCCTGGTCTATGAGCGCACGACGCGCGGCATGATCGCCGTGCTCAACGACCTGCACAAGGGCCGCCACGCCGGACCCGTCTGGTCGCTCTTCATCGACGTGCTGGCCCTGGCCTGTTTCGTCTTTGCCCTGAGCGGCCTCGGGCTGCTCTGGCTCTATTCGCGCAACCGCCGCATCACCTGGCCGCTGGTCGCCGCGGGGCTGGCGGCGCCGTTGCTCCTCTATCTTCTTCTCGTCCACGCATAAGGATGTTTCCGGATGCTTTCCAAATCCACCTCCGCCTGGGGCGGCGCCCTGATCCTCACCGCATCGGCCCCGGCCGCCTCCGCCGGACAGCTGACCGTCGACATCCAGATGCCGCAGCAGTCGGTCGCCGAATACCATAAACCCTACGTCGCTGGCTGGATCGAGGACGGCGAGGGGCAGGCCAGGGCCACGGTCTTTGTCTGGTACGACGTCAGGAAGCGCGACGGCGGCGGACTGAAATACCTCAAGGAACTGCGCACCTGGTGGCGCAAGGCGGGCCGCGACCTGGTCCTGCCGGCGGACGGCGTGTCGGGCGCCACGCGCGCCCCCGGCCGGCAGACCGTGACCGTCGATACGGCCGCGGCCTTGAAAGACCTGCCGGCGGGACAATACAGCCTGGTCATCGAAGCGTCGCGCGAGGCGGGCGGCCACGACCTGGTCAAGCTGCCGTTCGCCTATTCGCCGGCAAAGCCGGTTTCCGTGTCCGGCAAGGGCGATGGCGAGCTGGGCGACATCCGTGCGACCTACAAGCCCTGACGCAGGAATTAATGCAAATCATTCGCAGAATCTATTTGCGAATGATTTGCAATGATGCTACCGCAGTCCGACCATAAAGGCAGTGAGAGGCCGAGATGAGAAAATACCTGGCATATGCGGCAATGGCTGCGGCGCTCATGAGCGCGGCTTCGGCCGAGGCACATCGCGGCTGGCTTCTGCCGTCGGCCACGCAGGTCGAGGGCAACGCGCCGTGGATCACGGTCGACGCCGCCATGTCCGAGACGCTGTTTCTCTTCGACTCGTTTCCGCTGCGCTACGATACCGCGATCCTGACCGGTCCGGACGGCAAGGTGACGGTGCTCGACCATCCCAATGCCGGCCACCTGCGCACCACGTTCGACATCCAGCTGCCGCAGCCCGGCACCTACCGCATCACCGCCACCAGCGCCGTCGTCATGGGCAGCTACACCGTGAACGGCGAGACGAGGCGTTTCCGCGGCAGCGAAAGCGATGTTCCGGCGGGCGCGGCCGACGTGAAGATCATGCGCATGAACAGCCGCTTCGACACCTTCGTTACCGCCGGCAAGGGCAACGACACGGCCTTGCAGCCGACCGGCAAGGGCCTGGAAATGGTGCCCGTCACCCATCCCGGCGACCTCGTCGCCGACGCGCCGGCGCAGTTCCGCTTCCTGCTCGACGGCAAGCCCCTGGCGGGCCTGAAGGTCGCCGTTGTTCCCGGCGGCGCGCGTTACCGCAACGCCTTGAAGGATGTGGCGGTAACGACCGGCGCCGACGGCCTGGTCACCGTGCGGTGGCCCATGGCCGGCCAGTACCTGATCACCGCCAGCTATCCGCCGCGCGCGGCGGACGGCGAGGGCGAAAAGGGCGGCGACCAGCCGGCCCGCCGCGACGCCTATTCCGCCACCGTGGATGTTTTGCCCAACTGAGCGGCCTTTCCGCCGCTCGCGCTTTTTTTTGACATGAGAATGCAACTGACTCGCATTCTTTAAGATCCGGAAACACGGATCGCTGAAAGGATTGACCGATGACCCTGATCCGCAGCCGCAAACACAATCCCGGCCGGTATATCGCTGCCCTGACCCTGGCCGGGATGGCCGCGGCGGGCGCCGGCCGGGCCGAAACGGCGGACGCCAATGACCGTCCCGTCACGGTGACCGGGCACCACGAACGCTACAAATCCGACACCGTGTCGTCGCCGAAGAAGACCGAAGCGTTGGTCGATACGCCGCAGACGGTCAGCGTCATCAGCAAGGAGCTGCTGAGCGACCAGAACGCGGTGTCGCTGACCGACGCCCTGCGCAACACGCCGGGCATCACCATGCAGCTTGGCGAGAACGGTTCGACCGCGGCCGGCGACACCTTCCAGCTGCGCGGTTTCGCGGCGCAAAGCTCGATCTATCTCGACGGCATCCGCGATTTGGGCGCCGTGTCGCGCGACGTCTTCAATATCGAGCAGATCGAAGTCGCCAAGGGGCCGGCGGGCAGCGACGGCGGGCGCGGAGCTTCGGCGGGCTATATCAACCTGGTGTCCAAGCGGCCCTTCCTGGACAACCGCAATCGCGCCTCGATCTCGGCCTATTCCGACGGGGGCTTGCGCGCCACGATCGATTCCAATGTCCGGCTGGGAGCGACCTCGGCCTTCCGTCTCAATCTCATGGATCAGGACGTCGATGTCCCGGGCCGCGACTATGTCAAGAACTCCGGCTATGGCGTCGCGCCGGCCTACGGCCTGGGCATCGGCACCGATACGCGCGTCTTCCTGCAGGCGCAGGTCCTGCATCAGGACAATGTGCCCGACGGCGGCCTGCCGGTCGTAGGCCTGCCGGGGTATCACAGCCATGCGGTCCTGCCGGCGACGGGCGCCGCCATCACGCAGGCGCAGCTGGACCTGAACAATGCCGCCCTGTCGGCCGCCCCCGCCGTCGACGGCCGAAACTTCTACGGCAGCCCCGGCGACTACGAAAAGGTCGACGCGGCCATGGCGACTTCGATCGTCGAGCACGATTTCGCCGGCGGCGTCCACATGGTCAACACGACGCGCTACGGCCAGACCGGCATGGACCGCGTGCTGACGGGCGTGAACGCCACCAACGTCCTGACGGCCGCCTTCAACCCGTCCGACCCCGCGACCTGGACGGTGGCCCGTACGCGCCAGCGCGTCGACCAGCACAACAGGATCCTGGCCAATACGACCAATTTCACGACCAGCCTCGACGTCGGCTCATGGACGCACGACCTGGCCACGGGCTTTGAGCTGACCTACGAAGAGCAGCGCACGGTGACCTATGGCACGACCGGTCTGACCATTCCGGCCGCCAACCTGTATCATCCGAATGTCAATGACGTCCTGCCGGCGCCGGTGGCGACGGGCGCGGCGACCGACGGCGACACGACCACGGTCTCGGGCTACGTTTTCGATACGGCCAGGCATGGGCCCTGGCTGCTGAGCGCCGGCCTGCGCCTCGACAACTACACGCTGCACACCAACAATACGGCGGCGACCGGAAGCGCTGCGCTGGCGCCGCTGAAGGACAGCCGGACCATAGCCAGCTGGAATGCCGGCGTGGTCTACAAGCCGCGCAGCAACGGCAGCGTCTATATATCCTATGCGACGTCGCTGACGCCGCCGGGCGGCAACAACTTCCAGCTGTCGGCGACGGCGGGCAATATCGCCAATTCCGCACTCGATCCGGCTGAAACCGACAATCTCGAGATCGGCACCAAGTGGGACCTTTTCCACGATCACCTGTCGCTGACGGCCGCCTGGTACGACACCCAGGCGAAGAACGAACTGACCCAGGCCGATCCGCTCGATCCGACGTCCTTCATCCAGTTCGGCAAGCGCGAGGTCAGCGGCATCGAGCTGGGCGCCGTGGGGCAGCTGTCGCCGCGCTGGTCGGTGTCGGCCGGCCTGCAGACCCTCCACACCGAGGTAACCCAGGGGGCGGCGACGGGCAACAGCGCCCAGGGCGCCGCCGCCCGCTGGTCGCCGGACCTGACCGCCACCGTGTGGACCACATACAAGGTCACGAAACGGCTGACGATAGGCGGCGGGGCGTCCTACACATCCGATCAGCTTCTGGTCGTCAATCCGGCGACCGACATGTCGACCTATAACGGCCTGCCGAAAATTCCCTCCGCCGTGGTCGCCAACGTCATGGCAAGTTACGACCTGACTCGCCGCGTCGAGTTGCAGATCAACGTGTATAACCTGTTCGACGAGACCTATATCCAGTCGCTCAACAACGGCGGCTCGCGCGTGACGCTCGGGCAGCCGCGCACGGCGACCCTGACGGCGCATTTGCGCTTCTGAGCGCGGCAGGCTTTCGACATGGTCCGGGGAGAGTCATCATGATGCTTCATATACCTGGCGTCCTGAGCCGGGAGGCGGTCGCGGATATCCGGGCGGTCCTCAGGGACGCGCGGTGGACGGACGGGCGCCATACCACGGGTGCCCAGGCCGCCGGGCAAAAGCGCAACTATCAGTTGCCGGTGCTGGCGCCCGAAGCGCAAGGCCTGGCCGACACGGTCCGTGCCGCGCTGCTGGCCCACCCCCTGTTCCAGTCGGCCGCCTTGCCGCACACCGTGCTGACGCCGCGTTTCAACGCCTATGAGGGCGGAGGCTTCTTCGGCAACCATGTCGACGGGGCGATCCAGGCCGATCCGGTCACCGGCATGAACGTCCGCACCGATGTGTCCACGACCGTCTTCCTCAGCGATCCGGACGATTATGACGGCGGCGAGCTGGTGGTTGAGGACACCTACGGAGCCCATGAGGTCAAGCTGCCGGCCGGCGATGCGATTCTGTATCCCGCCACCAGCGTCCATCGCGTCGAACCGGTGACGCGCGGCATGCGCCTGGCGGCCTTCACCTGGACGCAGAGCCTGGTCTGCGACGGTACGCGGCGCCAGATGCTGTTCGATCTGGACATGACGATCTTGAAGCTGCGGGCGAGGGCAGGGGACAGCGACGAAGTCGTGGCGCTGACCAGCCATTACCACAACCTGATTCGGCAGTGGGCCCGGGTTTGACCGGCTAACAGGCTTGATCCGGCAAAACAAAAGAGCCGGAACTGCGGATGATGATCCAGCATGTCCCGGCTCTTTGGGCTTTGTGTTACGTCTGGCAGGTAACGCGTGGACTATAGCGACGGACGCCTAAGGGGAAAATCGGGAAACACAGCGCAGTTGTAAGAAAGGCGTAAGGGCCGGCTGCGGGCCTGACCATTCGAACCCGCTTTATACCCGCGGGTTCGAGTTCCCCGCCTGGAACCCATCAAAAAACCGGCCCTTTCGGGGCCGGTTTTTTGATGGCGGAGAGGGTGGGATTCGAACCCACGATAGAGTTGCCCCTATGCCGCATTTCGAGTGCGGTGCTTTCGACCACTCAGCCACCTCTCCGTTTATCAGAAGTCGCTTTTCCGCGCCCGAAACCGGGCAAGGGGTCGTGAGGAGGCGTGTACCTACTCAGCCCGCTGGCCCAGCGCAAGCCCTTTTGTGAGTTTTATGGTTTTTTTATTCGACTTTGGGGCGCGGGCATGGATTTTTTACCGCCCGGCAAGGCCTAAATGCGGCGATGTGATGGCAAAATCCGTCAGCGTGTCTTTCAGGTGTCAGGTCTCGCTAAAGCGGAGAATAATGTCCACATTTTTAACCAAAGGCGTATTTGGGTGCTTTGCAAAACGGCTTCCGGACGCTATGAAAGCCTGTACCTTATGCGTGGTCGGTTCATCCCGGCTGCTCGTTTGATGGCCAAGAGAGGGCAAGACAATGAAACTCAACTTGCTGGCGGGCGTTGCGCTCGCCGCAATGGCAGTGGCCACCGCCGC
Source organism: uncultured Asticcacaulis sp. (assembly GCA_936940865.1). Taxonomy (GTDB): domain Bacteria; phylum Pseudomonadota; class Alphaproteobacteria; order Caulobacterales; family Caulobacteraceae; genus Asticcacaulis. The sequence goes on from CAKZJB010000143.1 coordinate 26,333, forward strand.
CGCTGCCGAACAACCCACGGGGTGGTACGGCGCCATTGACGCCGGCTACAACTCCATGGACGGCTGGAAGGCCCGTTCGACCGGCAACATGCCTGACGGCGGCCCGTTCGTTTACGACGTCTCCACGAAGGAAGACTGGGCCGGCTTTGCCCGCCTCGGCTATCGCTACAGCCCCAACTGGCGGGTTGAATTCGAGGGCGGCTACCGTCCTGGCGACGTCGATTCGGCCATCGGCTTCCCGCGCGTCTATCCGACCAGCGGTGGCAACGCGCTCCCGACCGCGCTCTGCACGCCGGGTCTGATCCGCACGGCTTCGACGCCCTGCGGCCACCCGGACGGTTCGCTGAACCAGTCGTCGCTGTTCGTCAACCTGTACTATGACATCCTGCCGGAGTCGTCGTTCCATCCGTTCATCGGTGCCGGTGTCGGTCTCGACCACGTTCGCGCCAAGATGATCGGCCAGTACTCGACCAACCCGGCCGGCCGCATCGACCACCTGACCATCCGTGGCAGCGACACGGTCGCCGCCTACCAGCTGCTGGCTGGTATGGCCTGGGCGGTTTCCGACCGTCTGAGCGTCGACCTGACCTACCGTTACACCGGTGCGGAAAAGGCCTCGTTCGGCTCGATCTCGAACAACGGCGTTTCCGATTCGCCGTGGCAACCGGGCACCTTCTCGGGCAAGCTGAGCGATCAAACCGTC
>CAKZJB010000144.1 GCA_936940865.1 uncultured Asticcacaulis sp.
CTTCGCTCTTTCAGGACAAGGCGGCGGCGGGCAAAGTACGAAAAGATTGGCGCCCTTGCCAACGGCGATCGAGTCAAAGCCAATCGCCGTTGGTATTACGATGTGAAAATGGATCAGGCTCAGTAGTGGGCCTGGTTCATCTGGGCGGTCGTTCGGCATTCTATTCCGCCGGAGCAGCCATGGTTGTCGGTGGCCATGACCAAAACGGCGGCTCCACCGACGACAACGACAGCCCCGATCAACGCGATTACGAAGTGAGAGAAACTCTCTGCAGCATGTGACTTGCTCATATCCGGTTTCCTTCCACATTCATGCCTTTGGCATCAAAGGGAGATAAATTATAACACCGTTCGCAAGCTATTTACATCCGTCCCGGCGAAATTTTTGACAAATGCGTCAAATTATTGATTTGTTTGGAAATTCGCCAAATAGGCGAAGCCCCGCGCGTAAAACGGAAAGCGTGTGAGCGCTAACACCCGAAATTTATTGAGTCGGAGCCGTCTTTGGGCTATCGCCCGGGCATGAGCGATACTGAAAAGACCTTCCGCCCCGAAGCCCGCAATCCCCGCGGGTTTGCCGACAAGCGCAGCGACCAGATCGCACTGGAACGCCGCCTGATCACCACCGTGTCGCAGGTCTATGAAGCCTTCGGTTTCGAGGCGTTGCAGACCCCGGCCTTCGAATATGCCGATGCGCTGGGCAAGTTCCTGCCCGACTCGGATCGTCCCAATGTCGGGGTTTTTGCTCTGCAGGACGACGACGACCAGTGGATGGCCCTGCGCTACGACCTGACGGCGCCGCTGGCCCGCTTCGCGGCCCAGAACTGGGAAACCCTGCCCAAGCCGTTCCGCCGCTATGCTTTCGGCCCCGTCTGGCGCAACGAGAAACCTGGGCCTGGCCGCCTGCGGGAATTCATGCAGTGCGATGCCGACGTCGTCGGCTCCGATCGCCCGGAAGCGGATGCCGAGGTCATTGCCCTGGCCGTCACAGGCTTCAAGGCGCTCGACATCCCGGTCCGCATCCGCATCAATAATCGCAAGCTCCTGAACGGCCTGCTGTCGAGCCTGGGCGTTACCGAACCCGCTCAGCAACTGGGCGTACTGCGCGCCATCGACAAGCTTGACCGCTTCGGTCTCGAAGGCGTCGAGCTCCTGCTGGGCGCCGGCCGCAAGGACGAAAGCGGCGACTTTACCAAGGGCGCGGGTCTGGCGCCCGGTGCGATTCGCCCGGTGCTCGACTTCGTCAGCGCCGGCGGCGGCGCCACGCGCGCCGAAGTGCTGGACCGCCTGGCCAATGTACTGGCGCAATCTCCCGAAGGCCAGGCAGGCGTCGAGGATCTCGGCCGCATTGCCACGGCGCTCGGCGCCATGGGCGTTGCCGACGATGCCGCCGTGTTCGACCCCGGTATCGTGCGCGGGCTGGAATACTATACGGGCCCGGTCTTCGAAGCCGAACTGCTGCTCGAAACGCGCGACGAAAAGGGCAATATGGTCCAGTTCGGCAGCGTCGGCGGCGGCGGCCGTTATGACGACCTGGTGGCGCGCTTCACCGGCGAACGCGTGCCGGCGACAGGCTTTTCGTTCGGTGTGTCGCGCCTGGCCGCGGCGCTTGCCCTGGTCGAAGGCAAGAAGGCCGTCCGCGTCCGCGGTCCGGTCGTCATCATCGCCTTCTCCGACACCGATATGGGAGAGTATTTCAAGCTGGCCGCCGAGATCCGCGCCGCCGGCATCCCAGCCGAAGTCTATCTCGGCCGTTCCGGCATGAAGGCCCAGATGAAGTACGCCGACCGCCGCCTCAGCCCCGCCGCGATAATGCTGGGCGGAGACGAGTTGGCCGCCGGCACGGTAACCATAAAGGACCTCGATCTCGGAAGGGATCTGGCGTTGCAAATAAGCGACAATAAGGCATGGCGCGAGGGGCGTCCCGGACAGGTGACCCTGCCCCGCCAGGATGCCATCAAGCATTTGAAATCCATAATAGATTCTATTTGACAGCGCTGTCAGAACAGCGCAGTTCGAACGGGGTTTTTTGGCGCCCGCGTTGTAATGACATTTCCGTGAAAAATAATTTTGACACAAAGATCGAAATTCAGTTGACCGGTTAAAAAAAAGGCGGCTATATCACACCCACGAACGGAACTTCTCCCGAAGAGAGAAGTCAGTTCCAGCGTTTCGGGGAGGAAACGCTCGCTTTAAACAAACAAAAAAGCCCGCCAGGTTTTATCCCCCCTGAGCGGGCTTTTTCTTTGTCCGTTTCCCGACATCGGTGTCAAAAAAGCGGCCTCCCCGGTCAGACAGGCCGGACCGTCCATCCGTCCGCCAGCCGAACGGTCGCGCAGGCCGGACGACCGCCGCGGCCGACGCCGTTATAACGGGCGCACAGGCGCTCGCCCGGCTTGAGAGCTTCGATTTCGGCCCAGGTCAGATCCCTCAGGGGAATCTTGGCGCGGCCGCTCCACGGCGCTCCCGCTGCCGAACGGATGCAAAGATACACGAAGCGCGCCTCCGGAGGTCCCTGGACATACGGACCGAGCAACCGGGGCCGCCCGTCGCCCAGGGCGCCGTCGACCGCCACCGCGAAATCGAACACCAGCGTGGTTTCGGAGCGGTGCGCCGGCGGAACCTGTTCGACCTTGGCAGTGGCGCCGCGCTGCAGCGCCATCACAAAGCCCGGCACGGGATTGTCGACGATGATGCGCAGGGCCAGGTCGATGCGCTCAGTCCGCATGGACGGCCTCCATCAGGTCGGCGGCCTCATCGAGCCCGCGCAGGCGCGCCACCTCCGCAGCAGTCTTGCCGGCGGGATTGCGCACCGCAGGGTCGGCGCCGCGGGCCAGGAGGACACGAACGACATCGGCGGCCCTTTCTTCCTCGTCCGGAAGACAGAACAGATGCGTCGGATTTTTGTCCCCGGGCAAGCCGTCAGCAATTCTTGCCGGTTCGCTGTCGAGCACCGTGCACAGGCGTTCCGTCAGCCCCAGCCAGCACAGGCCCCGGACGTCACGGCTCAGCGGCGCCAGGCGCGCGGTGATGTGCGGCCGGCCAAGCACCTGCGACCAGGTCAGCGGCGTGCCGTTCCAGCGCCTTTCGCGCAGGTCGATGTCCGCACCCGCCGCCAGCAGGCGGTCAATCGCCTCGAGCGAACCCGATTGCACGGCCCGGTGCAACGGACTGATGCCATCATGGTCGACGCCTTGCACCGCCGCGCCGAGATCGAGCAGCAATCCCACCGCCTCGGCATTGCCGAACTCCGCGGCGGCCAGCAAGGTCGCCGGATCGCGGATCAGGTCCGGCTGCGCGGCCAGCAAGGCCCGGGCGGCCACCGCGTCATGGTCCAGAACCGCCGCCCGGAAGGCATCGATCCCGCTCAAGGCCACCGGCGTAGCGCCATGCCCTTCCAGCACGGCCGCCATATCGCCAAAGCCCGACAGCCGCGCCAGGGCGTGGACCGGGCGCCCGGTATAGGCGTGCAGCGCGTTGGCATCGGCGCCGCGTCCCAGCAGCCACTCGGCACGCATCTGATGATTCTGCCCCACCGCATTGCCCAGCAGATAGTCGAGCGTGCTGACACCCAGCTGGTAACCCAGCCGGCCTTCACCCTTCACCCGCCATTTGTCGAGCACGCCCTTCACCTCGGCATACCGCCACAGGACGTCATACCACCGGGTGTCGGCGCCCACGATCGACACGTTGTACAGGGATTGGGAATCGTAAGCGTCCGCGCCGGCCTCGATCAGCAGCTCGACCAGCTCGGCCGCCTGGGCGTGGCTCGGCCGCGCGCCTTCGCCCAGGCGGATGGCGCCCGTCAGCACCTTGAACGGCGTGCCCCAGCCGTCGTCGAACTGGAAGTTGGGATCGGCGCCCGCCTCCAGCAGCAACCGCGCGATGGTGACCGCATTGACCGGATCGAGCCGGCCGTAGGCGACATAGGTGAGCGCCGTCCATTGCCGCGCGCCGCCGGTGCGCCGGGCCGCCTCCGGATCGCGCGCCAGGCGCCGTTCGACCTCGGCGACGTCACCGCACATGGCTGCGGTGAACAGGCTGTCGCCGGCGATCGACGGGTCGCGTTTGAGGATACGTTGCGCCAGGCTCGGGTCGCCGTCCCAGGCATGACGCAGGACAAGCTCGATACGTTCGGCGCGGTTCCGGCGATCGAGCGCCAGATCCTCGACTGCAGCCTTGAGCGCGATCCAGCCGTCGTGGCCATATTCCCGCGCCAGGGCGTGCTGGACGTCGCGCAAGGCGAGCTCCGCCGGCGCCTGGTCCCACACAGCCGACAGCCGGGCGAGGGCAGCGGCGTCACCGGCGCGCAAGGCTTTCAACCAGCGCTTGGCGTCTTTCCGCAAGGTTTCGAGGGTGGATCTGGAGGTGAGCGTACGGCTCATGGAAAACCTTCCTTCCCATTGCCAGACGTCCGCTTACGAAAGGCCGGAAGAAGGGTTCGTAAGATCGATATTCATCTGGACGGGAGCCGGCTCCCTTGCCGCGGACAGGCGGCGCTCCAGTGGCGCGCTGCCTTAAGACTACGGGCGGCGGCCACTTTTGTCAAACCGACGTTACGCTTCGCCGCGCATGCGGACCACGGCAGGGCCGGAGCGGACGCCGAACATGCGCCGGAAGACGTCGCGCTGTTCGTGCACGCTGGCCAGGACCAGTCCCATCGGCACGCCCAGGTCGATCAACGTGTTTTCCGCCAGTTGCAGGCTCGCTTCGATGGTTTCCGGCACGGCGTCGGTCGCGCCGAGGCGGTAAAGCCGTTCGGCATGGCCGGCATCGCGCGCACGGGCGATGATGTGGACGTCCGGCCGCGCGCCGCGCACGGCCTGCACCACCGAATCGGTAAAGGCCGCGTTCGATGCGGTGACCACGACGGCGCGCGCACGGGCCAGCCCCACGCGCTCCATCAGGTCGGGCACCGAGGCGTCGCCGTACCAGGCTTCGACCCCCGCCGCCCGGGCATTCGCCACCACGCGCGGATTGATGTCCACGACCGTGAAGCCGATTTCGTGCGCCTTCAGCATGTCGGCAACCAGGGCGCCGACCCGCCCGTGACCGACGATGATCACCGGATTGCCCTCGCTGACGGTTTCGGGCGCTTCGGCCGGCGGCGGATCGGACGGCGCCAGCCGACCGGCAATCCGGCCCGAAAGCGCCGCCAGCAGCGGCACGAAGAACAGGCTGAGGGTCGCCGACAGGATCACCGCCTGCCCGAAATCGGGCGTCAGAATGCGGCGGCCGATGGCTTCGTCGACGATGACGAAAGCGAATTCACCCGCAGGCCCCAGGATCGCGGCGGTTTCGATGGCATTGCGCCTGTTGAGGCCGAAAACGCGCGCCAGAGGATAGACGGCCAATGCCTTCAGCACCATCAGGGCCGCCGTCAGGCCGAGCACGAAAACCGGCTGCGCCAGGATTTCCCCGATATCGAGCCGCGCGCCGACCGTAACGAAGAACAGCCCCAGCAAGAGGCCCTTGAACGGATCGATCAGCACCTCGATTTCGCGCCGGTACTCGGTCTCGGCCAGCAGCACGCCGGCGACGAAGGCGCCCAGGCCCATGCTCAGCCCCGCCAGCACCGCGACCTGTCCCGACAGCAGCACGACCAGCAGACACGCCGCCATGAACAACTCGCGATTCTTCGACGCCGCCACCAGGGTAAACAGGGGCCGCAGGAGCCAGCGGCCGGCCACCACCAGCACACCCATGCCGATCAGGGCGGGAATCAGCGCCCAAAGGCCGCCGGCGCCCCCCTTGCCCGCTTCGCCGGCCGTCAGCATGCCGACCGTGATTAGGATCGGCGCCACGCTCAGGTCCTGGGCCAGCAGGACGGCGAACACGCTGCGTCCCGACGTCGTGCGCAACGCCTTGCGGTCAGCGAGGGCCGGCAGCACCATGGCCGTCGACGACAGGGCCAGGGCAAATCCCAGCGCCGCCGACGCGCCGATCCCCTGCCCCAGCCAGATGAACAGACCCGCCAATACGAGAGAACTGACCGCCACTTGCAGCAGACCCAGGCCGAAGACCAGCCGGCGCAGCGACTTGAGCCGTTCGAAGGTCAGTTCAAGGCCGATCGAGAACAGCAGGAACACCACCCCCAGTTCCGCCAGGGCGTGGACGCTGTGCGACCGCATCAGGGCGAAGGCGTCGAACACCGATCCCAACGGTCCCGGCACGTTGCCGATCAACCGGCCGACACCATCGGGCCCCAGCAGCACGCCGACCGCCAGAAAGCCCAGAACACCGGACACCTTGTAGCGCTGGAACAAAGGCACCACGACCGCCGAGGCCAGCAGGAATATGATGATGACGACATAATAGTCCTGCGCACCCGCGGCGACGCGTTCAGGGGAAATGGGTGCGTGGACAACGGTCATCAGGCCTCCTGTCAAACCGCCGAATCATTAACGAAGATTCATGTTTTGCTTCGAAAAAAAGCGGCTATGGTGAAATGGTTTCTTTTTCAATCAGTCTGTCTCCGGGAAGGCCAGACCGAACGAAACACGCGGGGGGATCGTACACCCGCTGATTTGGCAACAGTTACAGGGTGTCATCCAAATGGCCAATAAACTTCTGATCTCAACTGCGTTAGCCACGCTGGCGCTGGGCTTTGCCGTGTCTACGGCTGTGGCGAAGGACCGTTGCCTCGACGAACATTGCACGATGTTGAGCCTGGAAAGCCTCGACGGCTTAATCGCCGATGCACCGGCTGCCGGCGACACGACCTCGACCGTGGCCAGGCGCTACGGCACCTGGGGAATCGATCTGTCGGGCATGGATACGTCGGTCAAGCCGGGCGACAGCTTCTTCGACTACGTCAACGGTACGGCCGTCAAAAACATGGTCATACCCGACGAGAAGACCTCCTATGGCAGCTTTATCGCCCTGGCCGACCTGTCGGAAGCACGTTCCAGGGCCATCATCGAAGGCCTGGCAGCCCGGAAAAACCTGTCGGGCGACGACGCCAAGATCGCCGCCATCTACAAGGCCATGATGGATGAAACGACGGCCGAGAAGCGCGATGCCGCACCGCTGCAGCCCAAACTCAAGGCCATCGCCGCCATAAAGGACAAGAGCGCCATGGCTGCCTATATGGGCAAGACTTCGGCCGGCTTCGGGTCCGCCTTCTTCAACGCCTACATCGGCGAAGATGCCAAGAATCCGAAGTTCAATGTTCTCCAGCTCAGCCAGTCGGGGCTGGGTCTCCCCGACCGCGACTACTATCTCAAGGACGCTTTCGCCGCCAAGAAGGCCAAGTACGAAACCTATGTCACAGATATGCTGCGCGCCATCGGTTATGCCGATCCCGAAGGCAATGCCAAGGCCATCGTGGCCATGGAAACGAAGATTGCCGAGGTCAGCTGGACGCGAATCGAACGTCGCGATGATACCAGGACCTACAACCCGATGACCCTGACCGACGTGGCAAAGCTTGCCCCTGGCTTCGACTGGCCAGCCTTCTTCCAGGGCGCCGAGGTCGATAAGGCCAGCAAGGTTGTCGTCGCCGAAAACACGGCCATGCCGAAGATCGCGCAAGTCTTCGCCGACACGCCGCTGGACACGATCAAGGCGTGGGAAGCCTTCCGCACCGCGGACCAGGCCGCGCCTTACCTGTCCAAGCGTTTCGTCGACCTGCAATGGACCTTCCGGTCGCACGAACTGTCGGGCGCCCAGGCCCAGCGTCCACGCTGGAAACGCGCGATCTCGACCGTCCAGGCCGAAATCGGCGAAGGGCTCGGCCATGACTATGTCGCCGCCTATTTCCCGCCGGAGTCCAAGGCCAAGATGGAAGCCCTCGTTGCCGACCTGCGCGCCGCCCTGAAGGTCCGCATCGACAACCTGACCTGGATGTCGCCGGAAACCAAGGCCAAGGCGCAGGAAAAGCTTTCCAAATTCGGCGTCAAGATCGGCTATCCCAACAAGTGGCGCGACTATACCAGGCTGGCGGTCAAGACCGATGATGCCTACGGCAATGCCGAACGATCCTCCGCCTTCGAATGGGACTATGAACTGTCCAAGCTCGACAAGCCGGTGGACCCCGAGGAATGGGGCATGACGCCGCAGACGGTCAACGCCTACTATTCGTCGACGCGCAACGAGATCGTCTTCCCGGCCGCCATCCTCCAGCCGCCTTTCTTCGACCCGCAGGCCGACATGGCCGTCAACTACGGCGGAATCGGCGGCGTCATCGGCCACGAAATCACCCATGGCTTCGATGACCAGGGCCGTCATTCCGACGGCGACGGCGTCCTGAAAGACTGGTGGACTCCGGAAGACTCGGCGAAATTCGAAGCCCAGGCCCGGAAGTACGGCGCCCAGTACGACCAGTTCGAGCCCCTGCCCGGCGTCCACGTCCAGGGCGGCCTGACCATGGGCGAGAACATCGCCGACCTGGGCGGCAACCTGCTCGGTCTCGACGCCTACCATCGCTACCTCAACGGCAAGGAAGCGCCCGTGCTCGACGGTTTCACCGGCGACCAGCGCGTCTTCATGGGCTTCGCTCAGGTCTGGCGCTCGAAATACCGCGACGATGCCATCCGCCAGCAGGTGACGACCGACCCACACTCGCCGGCGGTCTTCCGCGTCATCGGCCCGGTGCGCAATATCGACGCCTGGTACAAGGCCTTCAACGTCCAGCCCGGCGACAAGTACTACATCGCTCCCGAAGACCGCGTCCGCATCTGGTGAGGGTGCGAAGCACCTCAACCCGGATTCGCGACGGTGTTTACGCGCTTCTCATTCATACGTGGAGGAGCGTGCTTCCGAAGTCAGCGCCAAGAAGAATCTGGCGTGCTACAGAGGTTGGATGAACAGTCGTCCTCAACACCAGACTCGTGCGCTTTTCGATGAGTCCACGATTCGCGTCTATCAGGCCTACAGCCATGCTGGGCTTTTCCTTTTTATTTTCGGTGAAACGCAGCAGAAAGTTCGAACCGGCCTTTACGTCGGTTGGAGCAGGTCACCTCATAAACGCTACCTCGGGTTCTGATGCGTATCGTGGCTTAAGAAGGACGTAATTTCATCTGACCTGGCATTTCGGAGGCGATCAACGAACAGGTGAACCTCGCCATGGGTTTCGACGATCATGTATCGCCCTTTTTTCGATTTCCATAGAAATTCGCACGGCCTTACCCCGGTGCCTCCACAATCGTAGACTTCGGGGTATTCCCGGCAAAAGCCATCATCACAGACCGCCTCTCGTTGATCGTGCCAGACTTTTTGGGAAACGAGTCCCCGCTTTCGGAGCTCTACTTTCGCCATGTCGTACGGCATTCCTACAATATTGTCTCGGGCCGTGGCCGCTATTGGCACGAGTAAAATCATAGACAAAAACGCCAATAATTTCATCATATTTTCCCGCAGGAGTTAATGCTTTTTCAGCCCATGGATGGCTGCCTGAATTTCGGCCGTCGTCGTTCCTGTATGTTGCGTGGCACGTCCAGTACCAGGATGGGCAACGGACGCCCATTCCTGCGCCAGGTTTTCCTGAAACTGACTCTCAGTGATACGCCCGCTTCTATAATTTTCGATTTTTCTGTCAACGAGCTTCTCGTGGCCGAGGCGGTCCTGCATATCAGCATCGAACAACTCATTGCCTCTTAGTCCGAGCTTTTTGCGCAAACCGCGCATGGTCGATCTAACGATCTCATACTTCCCGACAGCGGACGAATCCAAATTGTTATTGGGGTTATGCAACATCGCGGTTTGGAACTGGTCAACCTCGTCAAGTGTCATTTGCGACAACGGTTTGCTGGGGCTACCATACTTGCCATAACCAAGATACGCGTCATAGCCGGTTTGAACGCCGTGACGTTTTGCTGTGGCATCGTCGGTACCCTCACCGATCGAAATTCGATGCAGAAGCGCCCGCTCATCATCCGGCACACTACTTGTAGCGGTTCGGCCGGGAAGGTGAGCAGTCTTTTGGCTATGATGATGGAAGCCGTCCAGCCAACCTGAAAAGCCGTTCTGAACATCATGCACCACGCGGCTTGGTTCGGCCCATAGATTATCCCACCATGATTTCGGCTGGACGACAGGCTGCGGCTGAGCCTTGGCTTGCAAGGCGGGCGTCGATTTCGGTGCAACAGGATGAGACGTCCGATTGCTACTCGGGGAACCAATCGGCCTGCTCCCGCTGATCGGGGGCAGTTTTGGCAGTGGAGTCCCCAGCACATCCTGCACATCCTTCGGCATATCGAAGAACGGATGGTCGCGAACGAGCGCGGCGCTCTCGCTCATGGCGATCTGCTGGCGCTCGTCCGGTGTCAGTGTTTTGCCACCGGCCTCGGCAGCGGCGATGGCGGCCTCGATCCTGGACCGCAGTACGCCGAGCCTCGCCTTGCCCTCGATATCGAAAGGACCGGGGTTGGGATCGATGCCCAGGCCGGCCGCGATGCCGCGGAAGGTGATATCGTCGAGACGCGGCGTCTGGCCGGCATCCGCCGCCTGTTTCTGCGCCTGCAATTGTTTGTTGAGATCGTCACCGACCTGAGGAACCGTTGCCTGGACCTGCGGGACGGACAGGTTCTTCAGCGCATCGTCATTGGACAGGTCATGGTAGGCGGCGAACTGCCGAAGCTGACGGTCGAGCTTCTGCTCGGGTGTCAGGCCCGTCAGTTTGTCGGCCAGTTGCTCGCGATGCCAGTCGGTGATCTGCTGTTGCTGGTCCTTCGGCAGGGCCAGGAACTGCGGCAGGGCCGCGACCTGCGATGGTGAAGCCCCGCCCTTGACCTGGCCAATGAGGGTGTTGATATAACCGGCATGGGTCTCGTCCCGGGCCTGCGTAAAACCCAGAATGCGATGGAAGACCTCGTCGCGTTCCCGCATCAGGGCCTCATCGTCGCCGCCATGGCGAACGACGAGGTCGTTTTCGATCGCATGCCAGTCGATCGGATCGCTGAAAGACGTCGGGCCGAGGCGTTGCCACACATCATCGACAGCTGCCTTCGTGTTCGCGAACTGCCCGGCTTCGATAAGCCGCTTGTCGAGGACATCGGCATCGTCTGCCGCCATACCGTCGCGATGGACATCGAAGAAGGCCCTGGCACCCGCCACATCGCCCTGGCTTAAGCGCGCCGTCACCACCGGCTCGACCACCTTGCGGCCAAAGGCGAAGTTGGTCTGCTTATCGAGGTCTTCTCCCGACAGGCCTTGACCCAGCCCGTCGGTTAGCAAGGCTGCCCGGGCTTTCGCGGTATATCCGGCATCATTGCCGCCCGTGCCCGCAATCAGGGCGCCCGTTGCATTGCCGACCGTCGTATTCAGCACCTGTCGTCGCCACACCCGGCCCTGTTCGGCTTCATGTTTGACCAGGTCACGGGCGAAATCGTCGCGCATGTTGAGCGCCGCGGCATCGAACATCGCCTGCGGCCCAGGCATCAGCTTCGTCGAGATGTCCTTCCAGCCCTGGTCGAACAGTGACAGGTAGTGACCGGTCAGCGCCTGGCCATCGATACCCTTGACCGCATCGCCACCCAGCAACGACCTGTAGCCTGTATCCGGGTCCGACAGACCGACCCGCAAGCCCTGCAACTGGTTCGTCGCATCCAGCGCCACCGTCGTTTCGGCCCGGTCCATAGCCGCCCGGGCAAAAGCATCGGCTGGACTGTCGCCCCCAACACCAGAAGATGGCGTGACGGAAGGCTTCGGCGGGATGGGAACAACAGGCATCAGGCGAGCTCCAAATGTCCCGCCACTGTTCGTCAGGCCGTTTCAGTTCCGCATACCGCCCGGATTGACAAGCCGCACCCGGCCCTTCAGTTTCACCTGAAACAGGGACAAGCCATGACCATCGACGACGCGCATCCGCCAAAAGGTGAAAAGACCTTTCTCGGCCACCCTTTCGGGCTGATCTACCTGGTCTTCGCCGAGGCGTTCGAGCGCTTTTCCTACTACGGCATGAAGGCCCTTCTGCCGCTCTACCTGTCGCTGTGGCTGCTCCATCCCGGCCATATCGAAAACGTCTGGGGCTTCGGCCCGTTCAAGGGTTTTCTCGAACACATCTACGGCCCCCTGCAGCCCCTGGCGCTGGCCTCGATCATCCCCAGCCTCTACGGCTTCACCTACCTGACGCCCATGCTCGGCGGCCTTATCGCCGACCGGTGGCTGGGCCGCCGCAATACGGTCACGCTCGGCGCCGTCATAATGGTCTTCGGCCATTTCCTCATGGCGTTCGAACAGACCTTCCTGATCGCGCTGGTGCTGATCCTGGCCGGCGTCGGCTGTTTCAAGGGCAATATCTCAAGCCAGGTGGGAAAGCTCTACGGCCCCGACGACGTCCGCGCCGGCTCGGCCTTCCAGATTTTCTACCTCGTCTTCAACATCGCGGTCATCGTCGCCCCGATCGTCTGCGGGACGCTTGGCCAGAAGGTCGCCTGGCACTGGGGCTTCGGCGCCGCCGGCATCAGCATGGCCTTCGGCCTGATCGTCTATCTCAGCGGCCGCAAATGGCTGCCGCCGGAACCCGAGCGCTCAAAAGCCGCCCGCGCCGAAGTCCCGAAAATGACCGGCCACGACTGGCAGAAGACCGGCGCCCTGCTGCTCCTGCTACCTCTCCTCGGCGCGGCCCTGGTCATGAACGAGCAGGTCTTCATCAACTACATCACCTGGGGCAACGACGCCTATAACCTGCACATCCTGGGCTTCGACGTGCCGTCGACCTGGCTGGTCTCGCTCGACGCCACCGTGTCGATGACCTTCCTGTCGGCCTCGATCCTTTTCTGGAAATTGTGGGCCGCGAAATGGAAAGAACCGGACGAGCTGACCAAGATGGCGTTTTCCGCGGCCATCGCCGCGCTCGCTCCGCTGATGCTGGTGGCAGCCTCGATGACCGTAACACCGGGCCACAAGGCGTCGCTGTGGTGGGGCGTGGGCTTCGAGCTGCTTAACTCGATCGGTTTCGCCAACCTGGTCCCCGTGGGCCTTGCGCTTTACGCCCGCGTGGCGCCGCAGCAGGTCAACGGCACGATGATCGGCATCTACATGGCCTCGTTCTTCGTCGCCGACCTCGTCGCCGGCAGCGTCATCGGCCCCTTCATGCAGGTCCTCGGCGCCACCAACTTCTGGTGGCTGCACTTCGCCATCGTCGGCGCGGCCGCTCTCCTGCTCTTCGTCTTCTGGCGGGCCTTCGGTAAGCTGCTCGGTACGGCGAAGTCGTAACACCCATCTTGCAAATCCAGAGCCCGCGGCCTATGTCACCGTCATAACCGCGAAAGAGGCCCATCGCCTATGTGATTTTCCGCACCCGAGACCGCCTGAATTCCCCGTCTCAACCGGAAAACACATCCATGCCTTCTATTACCTTGAGCGCCGTCTCCTGGCAGACGCCCGACGGCCGCGACCTGTTCCCGCACATTGACCTTACCTTCGCCCCTGAACGCACGGGGCTTGTCGGCCGCAACGGCACCGGCAAGACGACTCTGCTGCGCCTGATCGCCGGCGACCTGACGCCGCGCGAAGGCGGCATCGCCATCGCCGGTACGGTCGGCGTGCTCGACCAAACGCCGGGGGCCGAGACGTTGGCCGACCTCTTTGGCATCCGCCACGCCCTGGCGATTATCGACCGCGCCGAAGCCGGCCACGCATCCGAAGACGATCTTGCCCAGGCAGACTGGCTTCTGCCGTCCCGCCTCGAAGCCGCTCTCGCCACCGTCGCCCTCGACGCCGCACCGGACACGCCCCTCGACCGCCTCTCCGGCGGCCAGCGCACGCGCGCGGCCCTGGCAGCCCTCGTCTTCGCCGACCCCGACTGGCTGCTGCTCGATGAGCCGACCAACCATCTCGACCGCGACGGGCGCCGGGCTGTCCGCGACCTGCTGGCCGGCTGGAAGGGCGGCGCCGTCGTGGTCAGCCACGACCGTGAACTGCTCGACACCATGGACGCGATCGTCGAACTGACCCCAAAGGGCGCCACGCGCTACGGCGGCAACTGGACGCACTACCGCGCCCGCAAGACCGAAGCGACCGCGGCAATTGAGGCCACCCTTGCCGACGCCGAAAAACGTCTTGCGGCCACGGCCCGCGACGCCCAGACCGCCGTCGAACGCAAGGCGCGCAAGGACGGCGGCGGCCGCAGGAAAGCCGCCAGGGGCGACGCGCCGAAAATTCTCCTCGGCATGATGAAAAACCGTAGTGAAAACACCTCCGGCGCAAATGCCCGTCTGGCCGAACGCCAGCGCGACGAAGCCCACGCCGCGCTCACGGACGCGCGTGGCCGCGTCGAGATCATCACGCCTCTGTCGGCCGCGCTCGCTCCGTCCCGGCTTCCCGCGGGCAAGACCGTGCTCGCGCTCGAAGCCGTCACGGTGGGATACCGGCCAGGCCATCCCGTCATCCGCGACCTGTCGCTCACCATGACCGGCCCGGAGCGCCTGGCCATTTGCGGACCGAACGGCTCCGGCAAGTCGACCGTGCTGGCCGTAATCACCCGCGCCTTGCAACCCTGGTCGGGCACTGCTGAGATCTGCGTGCCCCATGCTCATCTCGATCAGTCGGTCAGCCTGCTCGACCCTGCGCTCACGATCCGCGAAAACTACCGCCGCCTGCACGGCGATGCCGCCGAAAACGCCGCCCGCGCGGCGCTTGCCCGCTTCGCCTTCCGGGCCGATGCCGCCTTGCAGGCCGTGGGGTCCCTGAGCGGCGGCCAGCGCCTGCGCGCCGGGCTCGCCTGCACACTCGGCAGCCCAAATCCGCCGCAACTGCTGATCCTCGACGAGCCGACCAACCATCTCGACATCGACGCGATCGAAGTCGTGGAAGCCGGCCTCAACGCCTATGACGGCGCCCTGATCGTGGTCAGCCATGACGAACGGTTTCTCGATACGCTCCGCCTTACCCGGCGGCTCAACCTGCTTGTCTAGCGGCTTTTTTGCAAACCCCGCCACAGCCCGCTGCGCATCTTTATGGCGACCTCCCTAGCATCACGGCACTTCACAACCCTTTCAGGAAAACGTCATGGTCAAGATGGGCAAAACTCAACTCGCCGCCGCCACGGTGCTGAGCGTCATTCTCATGGGTGGCCTTGCTGCCTGCAGCAAGCAGCAGCAAACCGAAGCCAGCGACACGACACAAAGCGTGACCGCCGAAGCCGGCAGCGCCATGGCGGGCGTGGGTTCCGCCGTTGCGGACGCCGTCACGCCGGACACGCCGCAAGACTTCGTCACCAAGGTCTACAACGCCAACGATCTCGAAATCGAGTCGAGCAAACTTGCTTTGAAGACCTCGAAGAACAAGGACATCCTGGCCTTCGCCAAGAAGATGGTCGCCGACCATACCAAGGCGGGCACCGCCTTCAAGGCCGCGGCCGGCAAGGCCACCGGCGTCACCATCCCGGCGGCGATCGACGACGGCACCAAGGGCAAGCTCGACGACCTGACCGGCAAGACGGGCGACGAATTCGACCAGGCCTACGTCCACCTGCAAAAGGACGCGCACAAAGATGCGGTCAACCTGTTCGACAGCTACGCCAGGAACGGCACCGACGCGTCGCTGAAAACCTTCGCCGCCGACACCCTGCCGACGCTTCAGGCGCATAAGGACATGATCGACAAGATGTAAGGCTCACGAGGCGGGCGGCTCGGTTTTTTCCGGCCGCCCGGTCTTCAGCGACCTGTCGAAAATGAGTGGATAGGCGCGCGTCGGCCAAGTGTGGGGGTTACGGCCGCCAATCTTCGCGTCATACACATTCCCGCCCGACACATAGTGGTCGATGCTGACCCGATAGACAAAGAATGCAGGCGCTGTGCGATCGTCGCCGCCGATGACTTCCGGCCCCACGGCTCGCGGACCTCCCAAACTCTCAGTTCTTTTACACCCATATCATAGGTCGGCGGTCCCAGTGACGCCTCGACCTGTTCAAGGGTCCGCCCGTCGGTTTGCGCCAACCATTGCGCCGGCACGTAACGCCCCTCCGCGCGAAGCAGGAAGACGGGAAAGATAAGAACGAGTGGAGTCAGGATCACAGCCGTGGCGACCGCGATGGCCAGCCCTCGTGCGATCTTCAGCTTTAGTCTATGCTTCATTCACGCCCCGCCGCCGTATCCAGGCTTAATCATATCACAGCCTTGCCCGGTAAGCGCGCGGCAAGACCGTCAAAAAACCTTCACATTTGCAACCAGACGCGCTTTAAGGAATGCCCCTGCCCCTGTCTCCCGAAGCGCCATGACCCAAGATTCCGACAACGCCCCAAAAGGGTCCGCCAGCCGCCGCGAACTGCTGGAAGGGCTGGGCCTGGCCGGCCTGTTCGCCGCCGTACCCTCGGCCGCCGATGCGAAACCCGTCGGCCGCAAACCGCTCACCGCGTCCATCGACAAGGCGCTGCGCGACCATGTGAAGACCGTGGTCGTCATCTTCGCCGAGAACCGCAGCTTCAACAACCTGTTCGCCGGCTTTCCCAGCCTTCAGCAGCCGCTCGACAAGGTTCCGCCCGAGCGCTTCCGGCAGCGCGACCGCGACGGCGCCCTGCTGCAAACCCTGCCGAAAATCTGGGGCGGCCTGGTCAAGGACGAGCAGGTCGTCAACCACCAGACCTATCACATAGCCGAGGACGCGATCACCGGCCTGCCGAACGCGCCGTTTGCCCTCAGCACGCCCGAAGGCGACCCCCTGCCCCAGGGCGTGGTCACCCGCGACCTGGTCCACGCCTTCTACCAGAACCAGATGCAGATCAACGGCGGCAAAAACGACGGCTTCGTCGCCTGGGGCGACAGCGGCGCCATGGTCATGGGCCATTACGGCGACAACAACGTCAATCTGCGCCTGTGGCGGATCGCGCGCGACTATACGCTGTGCGACAACTTCTTCATGGGCGCCTTCGGCGGCTCCTTCCTCAACCATCAATACCTGGTCGCCTGTGCGCCGCCCTACTATCCCGACGCGGATAAGGGACCGGCAAAGGGTCAGATCGCCGATATCGAAGGCGATCCGTTGGGATATCGCCTTAAGCCCGTGTCCGACATGCCGCAAAGCGCCCTGGACGGCCCGGCGCGCTTCGGCGCATCGGCCCTGTCGCCCGATTTCCGCGCGGTCAACACCATGTCGCCGCCGTATGCGCCCTCAGGCACGCGCGATCCCAATAATCCGCTCTACGGCGACCCGAAGAATTCCAAAACCTTGCCGCCGCAGACCCACGCCACCATCGTCGACCGCCTCAGCGAAAAGGGCATCGACTGGGCGTGGTATAGCGGCGGCTGGGGGCAGGCGCTGGCCGCCGCCGCCCCGTCCGGCCAGTTCCCCGCGCGTCCCAACTTCCAGGACCACCACCAGCCGCTCAACTATTTCAGGCGCTTCGCCCCCGGAACGGCCGACCGCGAGCATCACCTGCGCGACGCAGGCACGGACGAGACGCCACGGACCAACAGATTCCTCGCCGACATCGCCGCGGGCAAGCTGCCGCCGGTCAGCTATTACAAGCCGCAAGGCAATCTCAACATGCACGCCGGCTATTCCGACGTCGATTCCGGCGACCGCCATATCGCGACGGTCATCGATGCGCTCAAATCCGGCCCGCAATGGAACAACATGGTCGTCATCGTCACCTTCGACGAAAACGGCGGCTGGTGGGACCATGTGTCGCCGCCGAAGGGCGACCGCTGGGGGCCGGGCACCCGCGTCCCGGCCATCGTCGTGTCGCCGTTCGCCAGGAAGGGCCACGTCGAACATACGGTCTATGACACCGGCTCGATCGCCCGCTTCCTGCGCCGCCGCTTCGATCTCGACACCCTGCCGGGACTGACCGAGCGCGAGGAGGCCATGCAGGCGGCCATGGGGTTCAGGCCGGGCGACCTGACCGAAACGCTCGCCTTCGGATAATCCGCACCGTTTATATGGATTTGGTATCATAAGGCCGCACCGCGACACTATTGTTAATGCGTTTTTAATGACGACCATATACCCATGGCATGTCCTTAAAGCGTGGTGCCCAGTCGTGCTGCAAAAAAGTGGAAGCCGGTTTTTCGCATACGGCATGCGACCCACACGCCATCCGGGCCGCGGAGCGGAGCAAGGCCGGAAGCCTGCCGCGAAAACCCACCATCCAAGGGGAGAAGATGCAGACCGGGAATGAGCGCGCACCGACACCGAAGGAAGTCAGAAGCCTCGCCAATCTGAGCGACAGCGCCGCGACCTCGCGCGTCCTCAATCTCGGCCATGTTTTCAGGACCAGCGGCCACGAGCCCGAATACGCCACCAAGCCGTTCTTCCAGAACCGGCAAATGAACAAGGCCATCATCCTCAAGCACACGGTCCGCGCCAACGAACGCCTGCTGTTCGCCCGGGCAAGGCGGACGGTCACCAAGATCATCCTGCCGTTCGACTCTTCTGACCTCAAGCTCGGCGGCCAGTCGATCATGGTCGGCCAGATCGGCTATCAGGCCTTCCTTCGCCACATCTACAACAGCGACAACCTGTCCTCGCACATCGACATCGAGGTCCTGCAGGCGCTCGACGAACTGCCCTCGCTCGATCCGTTCCTGGTGCGCGAACACCTGGCGCGCCGCGGCCACCGGCCGGCCGCCTGCTACCTGCACATCACGCCGGCCGACATCGCGCGCATGATCGGATTCGCCAATACCGAGATCGACAGCCTGGTGTCGACCGCCTTCGGCAGCGCCATGAAGCACGGCGTCATGAAGCTGACGGGCAAGATCCTGTCGGACGAGCTCGACGCCGAACTCGATCCCCTGCGCCTGACCCTGCGCCTGTCCGAGTCCGAGTTTTCCGACGGCATCTTCTCATGGCGCGGCTTTTTGTATTTCAAGTGGCGCCACCTCGAGCTGCAGGATGAGCTGAGCGCCGTCATGGACGGCATCATGAAGTACCGGACGGCCTTCACGCTCGACAAGGAGATCCAGAAATACCTGGCCGAACTGCGCCCGCGCCTGGTCAGGCGGATCTTCGCCGCCATATCGAACCTGACGGCCTGCCTGTCGATCTACGACACGGCCTACAACGCCCTTGTCATCGACCGCAATCCGTCGCCGTTCCGCAACTTCCTGCTGGAGGGGCCGGCCCACTTCTTCGAGCTGGGCGAGAATCTCGGCATCCTCAGCCACATCAGTTCATTCTGGCGCTATCGCATGGGCCAGACCAACCGGATGGACCGGATGACGGCCGAGGAATTCGCCGACCTCCTCACCGATTTCGAGGAAAGCCTGTCGATCATCGAAATGCCGGAAGAGGCGTAAAGCGCCGCCACTTGCGCCCCGCTGTCGCGTTCGCGATGGAGAGGTCTCACTCCATGTCCCTCCCTACCCGCCCTTGCCCAGCGACGCCAGGACCTGGCGGAAGCTGTTCAGCCCGGCTTCAAGGTTCTCGATAATGTCCTCGGCCAGCTCGTCCGGCTCCGGCAGGTTGTCCAGGTCCGTCAGGCTCTTGTCCTTCAGCCAGAACAGGTCCAGGCTGGTCTTGTCGCGCGCCAGCAACTCCTCGCGCGTGAACATCCGCCACCGCCCCTCCGGGTTGCTCTCCGCATCCCAGGTCGCCTTCCGCTCATGGCGGTTGGCCGGATTGTAGCACTTGACGAAGTCCGCCAGGTGCTCGAACGCCATCTGCTTTTTCTTCAGCGTATGGTGCACATTGGTGCGGTAATCGTAATACCAGACCTCGCGCGTCCACGGGGTCGGGCTGGCCTCGCGGTTGTCGAAGAAGATAACGTTCGCCTTGACGCCGTGGGCGTAGAAGATCCCGGTCGGCAGCCGCAGGATCGTATGCAGGTCCGTATTGTCCAGCAGCTTGCGCCGGATGGTCTCGCCCGCCCCGCCTTCGAACAGCACATTGTCCGGCACCACCACGGCGGCCCGCCCCGTCGTCTTCAGCATGGTCCGGATATGCTGCACGAAGTTGAGCTGCTTGTTCGACGTCGTCGCCCAGAAGTCCTGGCGGTTATAGGTCAGGTCGTCGCTTTCCTCCTCGCCGTCCGCGTTCGTAAAGCTCATGCTGCTCTTCTTGCCGAACGGCGGGTTGGCCAGCACGTAATCGACGCTGCGGCCGCTGGGCGCGATCAGCGCGTCGGCCGGCGACACCGGCGCCGCCCCGTCGATTTCCCCGATATTGTGCAGGAACATGTTCATCAGGCACAGCCGCCGCGTATTGGCGACGATCTCGTTGCCGAAAAACGTCTCGTGCTTCAAAAACGCCTTTTGCGCCTTATCCAGCGCATAGCGTTTCGGGTCGGTCAGATAATCGTAGGCCGCCAGGAAGAACCCGCCCGTCCCGCACGCCGGGTCGGCGATCGTCCTGCCGGGCTCGGGCGCCAGGCAGGCCACCATGGCCTTGATCAGGGCGCGCGGCGTGAAATACTGCCCCGCCCCGGACTTGGTGTCCTCGGCATTCTTCTCCAGCAGGCTTTCATAAATGTCGCCCTTGACGTCGGCGCCCATCGTCACCCAGGCGACGTCGTTGACCATGTCGATCAGCCGGTTGAGCTTGGCCGGATCCTGGATCTTGTTCTGCGACTTGGTGAAGATCTGCCCCAGCACGCCCGGCCGGTTGCCCAGTTCGCGCAGCAGCGTCACATAATGGACCTCAAGCTCCGCCCCGCGCCGCTTCGTCAGGCTCGGCCAGCCGTATTCCGCCGGAATCCCGACATCGCGATTGTACGGCGGCCGCGAATATTCGTCCGCCATCTTGAGGAAGATCAGATAGGTCAGTTGTTCCAGATAGTCGCCATAGCCGACGCCGTCATCGCGCAGCGTCGTACAAAAGCTCCAGACCCGGGAGACGATGGAGGCGGTATTCATGCGGCGGATCTTTTCTTTTTGGGCTGGGCGGCCTTTTCGGCGCGGATACGCTCAAGCAGCACACTGGCCGGCTCGTCATTAGGGTCCTGCGGCACCAGTTGGCCGGAAAACGCTTTTTTCAGAATGGATTGGCGCAGGGATTCGGATTTTTTCAAGCCGTCTTCGATTTCGTCGTCCATCCGCTCGATGGCGCTGAGGTTTTCTTTCAACAGCCGAACAATTTCTTTCTGCTCTTCTACAGGAGGAACAATGACAGGCGTTTGCCTGATAGTGCCCATAGAAATAGAGGGCTGCGCGACGGCCTTGACGGTGGCAAGGATCATATCCTTGCCCCACGGCGACCGAAGAAACAGTTCAAGATACTCAGTGTCGATTTGGTCCGTTTCCACGCGCGCCATGCCGATATTCGGCCCAAGGAAGAATTTCTCTCCGTGCGGAACAGTTGCAACGTTGCCGGTGCCCGCGCCAACAAACACGATCAAAAGCTCACCACCATTCAAATATGAACGTTTAAGATGAGCGACCGCACTCGATTGGACACGTGAATAGTTGGTTGGCTTAAATCCCAAAATTCCGGCATTTTCAGCCTTGATTACAGGCAAGTCACCGGCGTCGTCGTACTTTACATAGTCGGTGTACTCAAAGCCAGCCAGCTTGGTGACAAAGGCAAAATCGCCAATCTGCAGCCACTGCCACGATGTCGGGGCCTTCCACATTTTCTGAACGTGTTCAGGACTTGGTCTATCTGGTGAATCTCCGCCCCGTGGCTTGGATGGCCGCTTCCCCGCTTCCCCATTCCGTTCCCAAAGGGCCAGTTCCCGTTTCCATTCCTCGACTTGATTTTGAAAGACAGCTTGCCTGTGTTGTCTTATTTTCGCTGAAACAGCTTCTGGCGACGACAAGGTACTATTGCTTCGCTTCCGCCAATCTTCCGTCAGCTTGCCCTCGAAAGCCTGTTTAAGAACAGCCTGACGATAGGCCTTAAGCTGTTCGCGCGCGACTTTCAGGCTTTCGATGCCCTTGTCCAGTTCCGAAAACAGTTCCTCGATCTTTTCAACGATGCGCTTTTGCTCGCTTGATGGCGCAACGGGCATCTTCGACTGTTCGACAAAAGCGGTTGTGACGCGCTTTTGGCCGACAGCTCCGGTCATCTTATGTTGGGCTTCATTTCTGTAATGCAGCGAGGAAACAAAATAGTAGAGCCAGCCTGGATCGATTCCGCCACGTGCGCGCAACACGTGAAATTCTGTCGAACCAAAACCCAATCCGTTTTGAAGGCTCGGCACAACGGCCATCTTCCCATTTTCCATGCAGGGCGTGATCTTGGCGAAAAGAACGTCCCCCTCGGCAAACGAAGTATATCCCTTTTTTACCTCGCTAAATTTTCTGGTACGAGAGACATCTATCCTACCTGTTTCAGCCTCGACCGCCTGCATGGGGACAAAGGACACATCCGTGTCCTCGGCAATCTCTCGCTTTCCAAGCGAAGGGTTGATCTCCGCGATGTCCTGAAGGTCCACGATGCGCCAGGTGTTCGGCACACTATCGGCACTCATACCGCCAAAGCCTCATTCATCTCGACGATAAGCGCGTCCATCCGGTCCCCAAACAGCTGATACATCCGGCCAAGCCCGCCCTGGGCGTCGAACGGCGCGGTTTCCAGATCGTCCCGCTCGATATGGAAGGATGTGATGATGTGATCGCGGATCATATGCAACCACGCCAGCTGCTCCGGCGTGAACTTATCCCCAGCTCCGGAGTGCCGCTTCATGATCCAGCCCTGGAAATTGCGCCGCACCGTCTCCGGATACCCCGACAGGGTCGCGTCGATCCCGCACGCACGCCGGATCAGCGCCACCAGCGCCGTCAGTTCATGGACAGGGCTTTCACCCTTGTAATCGTCAAGCAGCCGGTACGACTCCCACACCCTCAGCGGCGCCAGCCTCGGCCGGTCGGCACGCAGCCGCTCCATCACCTGCCGGATCATCTCGAAGGTCACGTCGCGCCGCCGCGCCGGCTGGCCGTAAAAAATCGTCAACGCCTCGATCTCGTCGCGATTGGCCGCAAGATAGGCTTCGAAATCCTGCACCATCGTCTCGGCATTGGCCCGGGCGTCGCCGCTCCAGCCGACATTCGTTACCGTATCGAGATTATCGTGGTCGATCGTCTGTTCGTGGTCGCGGCGGATGGTGTCCAAAAGCGTGATCAGCTCGCCCGTAAAGACGCCGGCCGCTTCCCCCACCAGCGCCTCTTGCGCCTGCGCGACCTGCGCGTCGGTGGGCGCGTCGTCGCTCGACAGGCCGTTCATCACCCGCGCCCTGTCCTCGACGCGGTCGGCGTCGATGGCGGACATCAGCCCGCCGACAATGTCGGTCAGGTCGACCCCGCCGGTCTGCTCCCGGATGCGCGCCCGCTCCTGATCGTCCAGCTGCCGGTCCAGCCGCGCCAGCCGCCCGGCCAGTGAGCTGACCGTCTCTTCGTCGTGCGCCCCCATCATGACGCCCATGGCCAGGTCTTTCAGCGGCACGCCCGGCTTTGTGATCAAGGGCTGGCTGGCCGTCT
Organism: uncultured Asticcacaulis sp.; assembly: GCA_936940865.1. GTDB lineage: Bacteria > Pseudomonadota > Alphaproteobacteria > Caulobacterales > Caulobacteraceae > Asticcacaulis. The sequence goes on from CAKZJB010000144.1 coordinate 23,297, forward strand.
TGCACGACCGCGTGACGCCGACGGCATCGACGATGACATAGTGCGTCTTGGCGCTCAGCGCAGACGGCGTCACCTTCCTCAGGTCGTCGTGGCTCAGGACCCGCGTGCCCCGCCCCTTCATCTGCTCGAAATAGTTGCGGCTTTTGACGTCGCGCATGAACAGCAGGCATTCCAGCGGCTTCACGTCGGTGCCCGTGGCGATCATGTCCACCGTCACCGCGATACGCGGATAGTAGTCGTTGCGGAACTGCGCCAGGATCGACTTGGGGTCTTCCGACGCCTGATAGGTGATCTTCTTGCAGAACGGGTTGCCCTCGGCGAACACCTCGCGCACCGTCTGGATGATGTCGTCGGCGTGGCTGTCCGTCTTGGCGAAGATCAGCGTCTTCGGCACCTCGGTCCGGCCGGGGAATATCTCCGGCAGCCGGTCGTGAAAGGTCTGGATGACGGTCCGTATCTGGTCCGGATTGACGATATCGCGGTCCAGTTGCTTGGCCGAATAGGCCTGCTCTTCGTCCTGCAATTCCCAGCGCTTCTTGCGCGTCAGGCGCTCACGCTTGCCCACCAGTTGCTCGCGTTCCAGCCGCGCCCCGCGCGTGCCGATCTCGGTCTCGATCAGATAGACCTCGTTGCCGACATTGACGCCGTCGGCCACCGCCCGTTCGTGCGTATATTCGCTGACGACATTGCGCCGGAAAAAGCCATAGGTGCGGTTGTCGGGCGTGGCCGTCAGCCCGATCAGGCTGGCGTCGAAATAGTCGAGCACCTGTTGCCACAGATTGTAGATCGACCGGTGGCATTCGTCGATGAAGACGAAATCGAAGAATTCCGGCGGAATCTTCCCGTTATATACGACCGGCAGCGGCTCACGCGGCCGCGTCCACTGCTCGGCCGGATTGACCTCTTCGACCGCGTCGTCCAGCGTCTCGTCCTTCAGCAGGGAATAGAGGCGCTGGATGGTGGAAATGATGACCTGGTTGCCCGCCACCGGACGCGGGCTTTTCGACGACAGCCGCTGGACGTTGTAAAGCTCGGTGAACTTGCGATTGTCGTCATTGGGCACATAGGCCAGGAATTCCTGCTCGGCCTGCTCGCCCAGGTTCTTGGTATCCACCAGAAAAAGGACCCGTTTCGCATCGGCGTATTTCAGCAGCCGGTAAACCGACGTAATGGCGGTAAACGTCTTGCCCGCGCCGGTCGCCATCTGGATCAGGGCGCGCGGCCGGTCGGCCTTGAACGACGCCTCGAGATTTTCGATCGCCACGATCTGGCAGTCGCGCAGGCCCGCCGGCGGAAGCCCCGGCACGTCCTGCAGACGCGCCCGCAGCGGCTTTGCCTGCCCCGTCCATTCCGCCAGCGTCTCCGGACGGTGGAAGCTGAAAACCTCGCGCGACCGGGGCTTGGGGTCGCGCTGGTCGGTGAAGCGGGTGATCGTGCCCGTGCTTTCATAGACGAACGGCAGCGGCTCCGCATTGTTCACCCATTTCAGCTTCGCCGCCGCATAGCCGCCCGACTGGTCCTCGACGGTGGTGATCCTGTGCCCGTAATCCTCGGGCTTGGCCTCGATGACCCCGACGGCCTTCTTGTTGACGAACAGGGCGTAATCCACCGGCCCGGCATCCGTCTGATATTCGCGGATCGCGACGCCGATACCGGCGCTGAAATTGATGGCCTTGTTGCCCTGCACCACCCAGCCCGCCTCGGCAAGCATGGCGTCGATCCGGTCGCGCGCTAACTGTTCCGGGTTTTGATTGATCACGCGCGCGCCCCAATTCGCTATGTGAAATCATATGTTTGCGTTTTGCGCAACCTATACGACCTTACCGGCAAATGGTAGAAAATTCGTCGGAGCGACTCGCAGCGCTACCCCCTACCCCACGGGCGCCGGCACGCTGGCCAAAAGCCTGAGCGCGTACTCCCGGTCGGCCAGCTTCTTGTTGGCGAAGCGGGTGTCCTCGGCCGCCACGGCGTGGACCACATACCCGGCAATCTCATCCGGCAGCGCGCCCGGCTCGGCCTGGAAGCGCGGCAGTTCGACCTCGGCCAGGACGAAATAGACCTCGCCGCCCTCGTCGCGTAAGGTATCGACCACCCACTCCTCGTCGCCCACCACCTTGACGTAGCGGGTCTTCTGCACGGCCTGCACCCGCATCGCCCACAACATCTCGAAGTCCTCCTGCGAAATCGGCGTCTCGATCTCGATCAGTTCTCCGGCGTGCGGCGCCCACTTCTTGTAGGTGAAGATGAAATCGGCCCCGACCTGGCGGATGCGCGGCCCGTCATCCATGTAGCACTGGCGGATTTCCAGCACCTGCCAGCCCTTGAGCCGCCCGGTATCGAAGCCGGGCGACAGCACGTACTTGCGTTCGTTCTCGATCGGCATGGCGCCCTCGGCTCATCTGATGTCACACAGGATACCGGTCTTCCCGCCCCCGGTCCAGAGCGCCATTTGCCGCGCCCCGTCACGAATTGCCAACCTTTGCCGCTTAAGTTTCCATCCCATACGGCAGGGGAATCCGCACATGACCTATTGCGTCGCGCTGAAACTGGAACAAGGCCTGGTCTTCATGTCGGACACCCGGTCCAATGCCGGGGTCGACAACATTTCCCAGGTGCTCAAGGTCAACAGCTGGGAAACGCCCGGCGACCGCGCCATCGTGCTCCTGTCGTCCGGCAACCTCGCCACCACCCAGACAGTGGCCAGCCTGCTCGATGAACGCGCCCGCGCCAACGATACGGCCGCGCCGTCGGTGCTGAGCGCCCAGTCCATGTTCCAGGTCGCGACCATCGTCGGCGGCACCCTGCGTGAGGTCATCACCAACACCTCGCCCATGATGGCGCCGTCGGCCTCGCCGTTCGGCGCCACCTTCATCCTGGGCGGCCAGGTCGGCGACGAGGCCCCGCGCCTCTTCCTCGTCTATCCCGAAGGCAACTTCATCGAAGCCGGCGACGACAACCCCTTCTTTCAGACCGGCGAGATCAAGTACGGCCGCCCCATGCTGGTGCGGGCGCTCGACCGCCACATGAGCTTCGAAGCGGCCGTAAAGCTGCTCTGCGTGTCCTTCGACTCGACCATCCGCGCCAATGCCGGGGTCGACCTGCCGATCGACCTGCGCGTCATACCGGCGGGCGAGCGCCGCATCAGCGAAAAGCGCCGCTTCGAGCG
>CAKZJB010000145.1 GCA_936940865.1 uncultured Asticcacaulis sp.
TTGCAGTTGAACAGGCGGCGTGCGGCCGACACGATGCGGTCACGCGTCGCGGCCTTGTGTTCGGCGGTGTAGGGCATGTCCGGTCTCCAATTTCGACGGTTATAGCTTTCATCATATTATGTTCTTGAACATAAATAGATCGGCTTCATGGTGCGCGCGCAAGCTTGGAATTGCAGGAGACGAAACCATGAAAATCTACTGGATCAAGGCCCAGGCCCCGCGCCGCGTTCTGGCGCTGGTCAAGCATCTCGGCATCGAGGCCGAACTGATCGAAATGGCGCCGAACAGCCGGATGAAGACACCGGACTACGGCGCGCTCAATCCAAACCTCAATGCGCCGACCCTGGTCGACGGCGATTTCGTGCTGTGGGAGTCGTCGGCGATCAACGCCTATCTGTGTACCAAGGCCGGCTCGGACATGTGGCCGGCCAACGATCCGGCCGAACAGGTCCAGGTCCTGCGCTGGCTGTCGTGGGCCGACCAGCATTGGAACCGCGCCATGGGGCCTTACTATTTCGAGCACGTCGTCAAGCCGACCTTCGGTATCGGCGAGCCCGACCGCAGCGTCCTGCCGGCGGCCGAGGCGCCCTTGCGCAAGCACGCTGCGGTGCTCGATGGCTGGTTGCAAGGCAAAAGCTATGTTGCGCTGGACCGCCTGACCATCGCCGATTTCCAGCTGGCGTCGCAGGCGACCTATTGGCGGACGGCGGAAGCGCCGCTTGAGGACTATCCCAATATCGTGCGCTGGCTCGATGGCCTGATGGCGCTTCCGGCCTGGGCCGCCCCATGGCCCGGGCAGGAGGACGTCTTCCTGAAGCGCGCTCCGGTCGAGGCTTAAAACGTCACGTCTGCGCAGGCCCTGAGCGTCACGCGTTTGGGGCCTGCGTCGAAGCCTGAAAGCAGGGCATTGTGATGGGCAATGATCTGATCGAAGGTCAGCGCGCCCATGTCGGCTGTGGTGTGTCCGTCCGACAAAAGCGTGACGTCATAGCCCAACGACACGGCGCGGCGGACGGACGTATCGATGCAGAACTGCGTCATGCAGCCGGCAACGACCAGATGATCGACGTTGCGCACCGTCAGGATGTCGTGCAAGTCCCTACGGTAAAACGCATCGCACGCGGTTTTGCGTACGGTGATTTCACCGTCTTTCGGTAGAATTTCCCGGCGTAGCCGGTGGCCGTTGGTGCCGGTTTGCAAGCGATGGCCGGCGACGTCGTCGTGCTGGACGACGACGTCGCCGGCCGCGCGGGCGCGGGCCTGGACTTTGGCGACGCGGGCGACGCAGGCATCCAGCGCGGCGTCGATCTCGCGCTGGAGATCCGGCCCGGCCATGCTGGCGAGAATTGCGTTCTGCAAGTCGATAATGATCAGGGCGGCCGTCATGGGGTTCGCTTTCGGCAAATAAAAAAGCCTTGCACGTGGCAAGGCTTTTTAAGATCGATCAAACCGGAAGGAGGCTCAGTGTGCTTCCTGCGATTTGATCCAGTTTTCCAGCCAGTGGATGTTGTAGTCGCCCGACTGGATGTCCTTTTCGTTCAGCAGATCGAGGAACAGCGGAATCGTCGTGTCGATGCCGGTGACGACGGTTTCGCCGAGCGCGCGCTTGAGGCGGGCCAGGGCTTCCGGACGGTCACGGCCATGGACGATCAGCTTGCCGACCAGGCTGTCGTAATAGGGCGGGATGGTATAGCCGTTGTAGATGGCCGAATCCAAACGCACGCCCAGGCCGCCGGGCGCATGGAAGTCGGTAACCGTGCCGGGCGACGGCACGAAGGTGCGTGCGTTTTCGGCGTTGATGCGGACTTCGATGGCGTGCGTCCTGATGTCGATATCCGACTGCTTGAACGACAGCGGGTAGCCTTCGGCGATGCGGATCTGCTCGCGGACCAGGTCGATATCGGTGACGTATTCGGTGACCGGGTGTTCGACCTGCAGGCGGGTGTTCATCTCGATGAAGAAGAACTCACTGTCCTCATAGAGGAATTCGATCGTGCCGACGCCGAGATAGCCGATCTTGCCGATGGCATCGACGACGATCTTGCCGATCTTGTCGCGCGCCGCCTTGTCGATGACGGGCGAGGGGGCTTCTTCCAGTACCTTCTGGTGACGGCGCTGCAGCGAGCAGTCGCGTTCGCCCAGGTGGCAGACATTGCCGTGGCTGTCGGCGATGACCTGGATTTCGATGTGGCGCGGCTTCTGGAGGTAGCGCTCCATATAGACGGTGCCGTCGCCGAAGGCCGCGGCCGCTTCCGATTGCGCCGACAGGACCGCTTCGGCCAGCGAATCGCGATCCTTGGCGACCTTCATGCCGCGCCCGCCGCCGCCGGCGGCCGCCTTGATCAGCACGGGGAAGCCGATGGTTTCGGCTGCCGCCATGGCTTCCTCGACCGTGGACACGCCGCCATCGGAGCCCGGAACGACCGGAATGCCCGAATCCCTGGCGGTCTGCTTGGCCGTGATCTTGTCGCCCATGATGCGGATGTGCTCAGGCTTCGGACCGATGAAGGTCAGGCCGTGGGCGCCGACGATCTCGGCGAAGCGGGCATTTTCCGACAGGAAGCCGTAGCCCGGATGGATCGCCTGGGCGCCGGTGATTTCGGCGGCCGCGATGATCGACGGGATGTTGAGATAGGACTTGGACGCCGGCGCCGGTCCGATGCAGACACTTTCGTCGGCCAGGTGCACGTGCATGGCCGAAGCGTCGGCCTCGGAATGGACCGCGACGGTGGCGATGCCCATTTCCTTGGCGGCGCGGATGACGCGCAGGGCAATCTCGCCGCGGTTGGCGATCAGGATCTTGTCGAAGGTCTTTACCATCGGACGGGCTTACTCGAACACGACCAGCGCTTCACCGAACTCGACCGGCTGGGCGTCGCTGACGAGAATCTCGGCGACCACGCCTTCGCGCGGCGACGGGATCGGATTCATGGTCTTCATGGCCTCGATGATCAGCAGGGTCTGGCCCTGCTTGACGCGGTCGCCGACCTTGAACTTCGAAACAGCCGAGCCAACGGCCGTCACGGTGCCGGCAATCTCGTGGCCCGGAACCATCGGAAAGCGGGAATTGCCCCACTCGTTGCGTGCCTGGTGGATATCGGAGTGGCAGACGCCGCAATATTCGATGGCGATGACGTCATCCTCGCGCGGCGCACGGCGCTCGAAGGTAAAGAACTCAAGCGGTTTCGACGCATCCGTCGCCGCATAGCCTCGTGCAATAGCCATGGTGATGACCTTCCGATCGTTTGAAGAAAATGGGGTGCTGCTCCGCGAAGGGGAGCAGCACTGTCCATAACGCATGGCGCATCGGTTCGGTTTGTTCGATCCGCCAGATTTCTTGCACGATCCTCCGGCGGGCCATCATCGGCCGAAATCAGTAGGGCAAGCCGACGTAATTTTCGGCCATGGCGGTGGAGGCCGCGGTCGAATGGGTCAGGTAGTCAAGCTCCGCTTCCTGGATCTTCTGGCCGAAATCCCCCGTGTCCGGGAAGCGATGCATCAGCGTCGTCATCGACCAGGAGAAGCGGACCGACTTCCAGACGCGCTTCAGAGCGCGCTCCGAATAGGCGTCGATACCGGCGTCGGACGTCTCCGCATAATGTTCGCGCAGACCTTCGAAAAGGTAGAAAACATCGCTTGCTGCAAGATTGAGGCCCTTGGCACCCGTCGGCGGAACGATATGGGCGGCATCGCCCACCAGGAACAGCTTGCCGAAGCGCATCGGTTCCGCGACGAAGGATCTCAGCGGCGCGATCGACTTCTCGAAGGACGGACCGACGATCATTGCCTCTGCGTGATGCTGCGGCAGGCGGCGACGAAGTTCGTCGAAGAAGCGCTCGTCCGACCAGTCCTCGACCTTGTCCTCCAGCGAGCACTGCACATAGTAGCGGCTGCGGGTTTCCGAGCGCATCGAGCAGAGCGCAAAGCCGCGCGGATGGTTGGCATAGATCAGTTCGTGGCTGACGGGCGGAATGTCTGCCAGGACGCCAAGCCAGCCGAAGGGGTAGATCTTCTCGAAGTTCTGGATGGATTTTTCCGGCACGGACTTGCGGCTGACCCCATGGAAACCGTCGCAGCCTGCGATGAAGTCGCAGTCGATACGGTGCGTCACG
>CAKZJB010000146.1 GCA_936940865.1 uncultured Asticcacaulis sp.
TCGATGGGGCTGGAGAACATCGCCCGTGCCCGCAAGCAGGACGTGGTGTTCCAGCTGCTGCGCGCCGCCGCGCGCCGCGGCGACCACGTCTACGCCGAGGGCGTGCTGGAAATCATGCAGGACGGCTACGGCTTCCTGCGCGGCCCGGACAGCTCCTACCTGGCCGGCCCGGACGACGTCTACATCTCGCCGAGCCAGATACGCCGCTTCGCGCTGCGCACCGGCGACACCGTCGAAGGCCCGATCCGTAGTCCGCGCGAAGGCGAACGCTACTTCGCCCTGCTCAAGATCCAGACGATCAATTTCGAAGACCCCGAGACCATCCGTCACAAGGTGCACTTTGACAACCTGACACCGCTCTATCCCGATCAGCGTCTCTGGATGGAAATCGACGATCCCACGCTCAAGGATCGCTCGGGCCGTATCATCGACATTGTCGCCCCACTCGGCAAAGGCCAGCGCTGCCTGATCGTCGCCCCGCCGCGCGTCGGTAAGACGGTTATGCTGCAAAACATCGCCAAGTCGGTTGCGGCCAATCATCCTGATTGCTACCTGATCGTCCTGCTGATCGACGAGCGACCCGAAGAAGTGACCGACATGCAGCGTACCGTGCGCGGTGAAGTCATCTCCTCGACCTTTGACGAGCCGGCGACCCGCCACGTGCAAGTCGCTGAAATGGTTATTGAAAAGGCCAAACGCCTGGTCGAACACAAGCGCGACGTCGTCATTCTGCTCGACTCGATCACCCGCCTCGGCCGTGCCTACAACACTGTCGTGCCGTCATCCGGCAAGGTGCTGACCGGCGGTGTCGACGCCAACGCCCTGCAGCGGCCCAAGCGTTTCTTCGGCGCTGCGCGTAATATCGAGGAAGGCGGCTCGCTGACCATCATTGCCACCGCCCTGATCGACACCGGTTCGCGCATGGACGAAGTCATCTTCGAAGAATTCAAGGGCACCGGCAACTCGGAAATCGTGCTCGACCGCAAGGTTGCCGACAAGCGCGTCTTCCCGGCCATGGACGTCCTCAAGTCCGGCACGCGTAAGGAAGACCTGCTCACCGCCAGGGACGTTCTGCAAAAGACCTACGTCCTGCGCCGCATCCTGAACCCGATGGGCGCCCAGGACGCGATCGAATTCCTCATCGACAAGCTGCGGCAAACGAAGAACAACGCCGAGTTCTTCCAGTCGATGAATACCTGATATGATAAGAGGGGCCACTGGAGACGGTGGCCCCTTGGCTTTTCGGCTGTAGCGACCTATGTCAGGCTCCAGTCTCGTCTTATATGTTTTTCCGCCTGGAGCGCTGTCATGAAGGTCAATGTCTCAGTCGAATGTTCGCCGCAGGAAGCGCGGGCGTTTCTCGGCCTGCCGGATGTCGAGCCGCTGAACGCCTACATGATCGATCAGATGAAGGCGCGGATGGAGCAGAACATGCACCAAATGCAGCCGGAAGAGCTCCTTAAGTCTTGGTCGAGCTTGGGCGTCACCGCCCAGGACCAGTTTTTCAAACTTATGCAGTCGGCTGCCAAGGCCAGCCTGAGCCCGTTCAACAGCGGGAAGTCCGACAGCAAGTAGGGAGTGTTTCACGTGAAACACACCATCTTTGCCCTCGCCAGCGCGCAGGGCCGTGCCGGCGTTTCCGTCATTCGCACCTCAGGTCCACAGTCGCTGACTGTTGGCGCGCTGCTGACCGGCAGAACCCTTAGGCCACGCCAGGCGACGTATGCCGCGGTCGCGCATGGTGACGAAGTCATCGATCAGGCGATCGTCATTGCTTTCCAAGGCCCGAACAGTTTTACCGGCGAAGACAGTGTGGAATATCATGTCCACGGTTCGGCCGCCGTGCTTGATCGCCTCTACGGTATTTTCGGCGGCCTGGGCTTGCGTCTGGCCGAACCCGGTGAGTTCAGCCGTCGGGCTCTGGAAAATGGAAAGCTGGACCTGACCCAGGCTGAAGCGATCGCTGACCTGGTTGATGCGGAATCGGAAGCGCAGCGTCGGCAGGCCCTGACGCAACTGGATGGTGGTCTGAAGCGTCAATACGAATCCTGGCGCCAGGGTCTGATCGACCTGCTGGCGCGTATCGAAGTCTATATAGATTTTCCGGATGAAGATCTCCCGGACAGCCTTCAGGCCGATATCCTCACTCGTATAGCCAGCCAGCGCGATGAACTTGCCGCTGCCGTGGCGGACGCGCGGCGGGGCCGACAGGTGAGGGAGGGGTATCGAATTGTCATCCTTGGTGAACCGAACGCCGGCAAGTCCAGTCTGTTCAACACTCTGCTGAAAGCTGAAGCCGCGATCGTGACGCCCATCGCCGGCACCACTCGCGATGTTATAGAAGCGCAGCTGCGCATCGGTCCCTATTCGGTGTTGCTATATGATACGGCCGGTCTTCGTGAAACGGATGAGATTGTCGAGGCCGAAGGTATTCGCCGCGCCCGCAGGAAGGCTGAGGAAGCGGACCTGCGCATCTGGGTCGTCGATGGCACGTGCCCTGACTTTGATCTTCGGGAGGTGAGGCCCGAAGATATGCTGGTCTTCAATAAGGTCGATATCTCTCGAGCGCCCGATGTTTCACGTGAAACACACGCGGTCAGCTTGACGACGTCACACGGCGTTGACGATCTGATTGCTGCAATAGAAGGCCGTGTGACCGCCGAGCTGTCGATGCGAACCTTTCCAGCGGCAACACGGCAACGTCATATTGACCGTTTGACGGAAGCCAGGGATGAACTCGAGGCCGCGTTGTTCAATCGAATGCGCGTGCCGGAGTTGGCGGCCGAGCATATCCGGCGGGCGGTCAACGCCTTTGACGCCCTGTTCGGCCGATATGATGTCGAGGGCGTTCTGGACGTCGTCTTCTCGACCTTCTGCATCGGTAAATAATCGGTGTTTCACGTGAAACAGCGATTCGACGTCACGGTCGTGATCTGCTATATCACCGGCCCAATTTTCCAGGACAAAGCGTATGAGTGAGACCCAGACCCTTTGGGATGTGATTGTCGTAGGCGGTGGCCATGCCGGCTGCGAAGCTGCGACCGCAGCCGCGCGCATGGGCGCCAAGACCTTGCTGCTGACTCATCGCAAGGAAACCCTGGGTGAAATGTCGTGTAACCCTGCCATAGGCGGCCTGGGCAAGGGCCATCTCGTGCGCGAGATCGACGCGCTAGACGGCGTGATGGGCCGCATGGCCGACATCGGCGGCATCCAATATAAGGTGCTCAATCGCTCCAAGGGTCCCGCCGTGCGCGGGCCACGCGCCCAGATCGATCGCAAGCTCTATCGTGAAGCGATGCAGACCGAACTGGCGGCCACGGAAAATCTGACGATTGTCGCGGCGGCGGTCGAAGATCTGATCGTTGCCGGTGAAGTCGTCATGGGCGCTATCGCTGCCGATGGCCATGCCTATCGGGGCCGGGCGGTCGTCCTGACGACCGGCACTTTTCTGCGCGGTGTCATCCATATCGGCGAAAAGCGTCTGTCCGCCGGTCGATGGGGCGATCAACCGGCGAATGGCCTGGGTCAGCGTCTCTATGATCTCAAGCTCGACATGGGTCGTCTCAAGACCGGGACACCGGCGCGCCTGGACGGCAAGACGATCCACTGGGACCGACTTGAAAAGCAGTTGGGCGACGACCCCATCGAGCCATTTTCATATCTGACGGATCGCATCGACCGCCCGCAAATTGCGTGCGGCATCACCTATACCAACGAAAAAACGCATGCCATCATCGCCGAGCGCCTGATGGAATCGGCGGTCTATGGCGGGCATCTGGCGGGGAGGGGGCCGCGCTATTGCCCATCGATCGAGGACAAGGTCGTCAAGTTCGCCGACAAGACCAGTCACCAGGTCTTTCTTGAACCTGAAGGCTATGACGACGACACCGTCTATCCCAACGGTATTTCGACTTCGGTGTCGGAAGCGACGCAGGAAGCCTTCCTGCGCACCATCGTGGGCCTGGAAGATGTGACCATCAAGCGCTATGCCTACGCTATCGAATACGACTACGTCGATCCTCGCGAGCTGCATCCGACGCTCGAATTGAAGCGCTTGCCCGGTCTGTTCCTGGCTGGACAGATCAATGGTACGACGGGCTATGAGGAGGCGGGGGCGCAGGGCCTTGTCGCCGGAATGAACGCGGCCGCCCGCGCGGGTAATATCGGCCCGATCGTCTTCGGCCGCGACGAAGCCTATATCGGCGTGATGATAGACGATCTGGTGACGCGCGGCGTCACCGAACCCTATCGTATGTTCACTAGCCGGGCGGAGTTTCGCCTGTCTCTGCGCGCCGACAATGCCGATCAGCGCCTGACCGATCGTGGCATCGTCGCGGGCGTCGTAGGTACGCGCAGGAGGGACGCCTGGACGAAAAAGCGTGAAGCTCTTGAAGCCATTCGCCGGCGGGCCTCCGATCTGTCGGTGGCGCCCAAGGACGCCCTGGCCGCCGGCATCCAGGTCAACGGCGACGGTCAGCGTCGCAACGTTACACAATTGCTGGCCTATGACACCTGTTCGCGTGAAAAGCTCGAAGCGCTTTGGCCGGAGATCAAGGCGTGGCCAGCAAAGCTGTTTGAACAGGTCGAAATCGACGCCCTCTACTCCGGCTATATGGCGCGCCAGAAGGCGGAGATTGATTCCTTTCGCCGCGACGAAAACATGGCCCTGCCGCACGATCTCGATTATGCCGCGGTACCGGGCTTGTCTAACGAGGCGCGCGAACGATTCAATCGTGTTCGTCCACAAACCCTGGGGCAGGCGGGCCGCATGGAAGGGATCACGCAGGGGGCGTTGACAACGCTCCTCTTCTACGTTCGCAACCAGGCCAAGAAGACCGCGTGACATGACCGAGCCTATGACGCCGGAGAAATTCCGGGAGCGGCTGGTGTTTCACGTGAAACACGAGGCGCTGGACGACCTGTCAAAATTCCTGATCCGCCTGACCGCGCAGAACGAGGTCATGAACCTCGTCGGTCCGGCGACCCTCCCGCACTTCTGGTCGCGCCACGCGCTCGACAGCGCCCAACTTCTCGACCGCCGGCCGGATGCGCGCCTTTGGGCCGACCTCGGCGCCGGCGCCGGTTTTCCTGGTATTGTGCTGGCCATCCTGCTCAAGCATTCCGGCTTGCCGGATCCCCACGTTTATCTGATCGACTCGCTGGCCAAGCGTTGCCGCTTTCTTCAGGGCCTGGTCGACGATCTCGAACTGCCGGCGACCGTGATCAATGACCGCGCTGAGAACCTGGACTTGAAGGTCGATGTTGTCACCGCCCGCGCCTTTGCTCCGTTCCCCAAGCTTTTCGGGTTCGCTGAGCGCTTCTTCAAAAACGGCGCCGACGGCTGGTTTTTAAAGGGGGAAAACGTGGAAAGTGAACTGGCCGAGGCTGGCAAACTTTGGCGTTTTGAAGTAGACCAATACGAGTCCCTGAGCGATCCACGTGGTCGAGTCGTACATATCCGGAGGTTGAAACGTGCCCGATAAAGCTGGCGAGGACCTCGACATTCAATCGCCACGCATCCTGGCTATCGCCAACCAGAAGGGCGGTGTCGGCAAGACGACGACCGCCATCAACCTGGGCACCGCATTGGCCGCTATCGGTCAGCGCGTTCTTCTGATCGATCTTGATCCGCAGGGCAACGCTTCGACCGGTCTCGGCGTTCCCAAGAACGAACGCAAGAGTTCGCTTTACGATGTCATCGTCGACCAGAAGCCGATCGGCGATACGGCGTTGAAAACGTCTGTACCGGGCCTGTCGCTCCTGCCGTCCGATCCCGACCTGTCGGGCGTTGAAATCGAGCTCGGTCAGGCCGAGCGCCGCTCCTATCGCCTGCGCGACGCCCTGGACGCCCTGGATCAGGACCAGCCGCCCTACGATTATATCCTGATCGATTGCCCGCCGTCGCTGAACCTCCTGACGGTCAATGCCATGAGCGCGGCTGACGCTGTCCTGGTGCCGCTGCAATGCGAGTTCTTTGCCCTCGAAGGGCTGAGTCAGCTGATGCGCACGATCGACCTGGTGCGCGGTTCGCTCAATCCGCGCTTAAGTTTGCAAGGCATCGTCCTCACCATGTTTGACAAGCGCAACGCCTTGTCTGGCCATGTCGAACGCGACGTGCGCGGCCACTTCGGTCATCTCGTGTATGACACAGTCATACCGCGCAATGTAAGGGTTTCGGAAGCGCCGTCGTTCGGCAAGCCGGCCCTGATCTACGATATGAAATGCTCCGGCAGCCAGGCCTACATCAAGCTGGCTAAGGAGCTGGTGGCGCGCGAAAAGACGCGCCGCGCCAAAGCCGCCTGAACGGCAAGGATTTGTAATAAATGGTTGAAAAACAAAGAGGTTTAGGCCGAGGTCTATCGGCGTTACTGGGTGATTCCACTCCGCCGCCGACTGCCGCGCCGCCGGCCGAGGGCGCAAGCGAGGGGCTGCGGACACCTGAACTGCCGATCGACCTGCTGGTTCGCAATCCCGATCAGCCGCGCCGTGTCTTCACCGAGGCGGAGATCGAGGAACTGTCGGCATCGATCCGCGAAAAGGGCATTTTGCAGCCGATTCTCGTTCGTCCGGCGCCAGGTCAGACCGGGAAATACCAGATCATCGCCGGCGAGCGCCGCTGGCGTGCCGCACAACGGGCAGGCCTTCACCAGATGCCGGCCATCGTACGCGACCTCGACGATCTCGAAGTGCTGGAAATCGGTATCATCGAAAATGTCCAGCGCGCCGATCTCAACGCCATGGAGGAGGCGAGGGCCTATAAGGTCCTTATGGAGCGTTTCGGCCGCACTCAGGATGCCCTCGCGCAGGCGCTGGGAAAATCGCGCAGCCATATCGCCAACATGCTGCGTCTTCTTGCCCTTCCCGAAGTCGTGCAGGATCACGTCCTGCAGGGCCGTCTCAGTGCCGGCCACGCCCGCGCGCTGGTCACGGCCGAAAATCCCGAGGTCCTGGCCGACCAGATCATTGCCGGCGGGCTGTCCGTCCGCCAGGCGGAAGCCCTGGTTCGCGATGAGCAAAACCGGCCACTGAAGCCAGCGGGACCGCGCCCCGCGGCTGCGGCCAATGCCGACATCCAGTCGCTGGAACAGGATCTCCAGGAGGCTCTGGGTTTGAAGGTCAAGCTCGACGACAAGGGGGGCAGAGGCGAATTGCGCCTTGCCTATGCCACCCTGGAGCAGCTTGACGAGGTCTGCCGCCGCCTGATGAAGGGCTGATTAAAGTCCCGCGCGGTTGGCCTTGCCGGCGACCTGCATGAACATGCGCTCAGCCAGCAAAAGGTCTGGCATGCCTGTCGATTTGCACTGGCGGTCGGCTTCGACGATATCGCGTGACAGCGCATCAAGTCCGTTCGGGCCGTCGAAGTTCCAGGCACGCGCCTGGCGCAGCATATCGTCTTCTTCCTTCCAGAAGACGCCGGCCGCGCGCGCCGCCTCCTTGCCGCCCATGCCGGCTGCCAGGTGGTTCTTGAGCAGCCGGACCTTGGCGAAGTGCATACTCAAGGCGCGCATGGCGTCGGCGCCGCCTTCGCCCTCGGCAAAGGCACGACGCAGCCCGGATTGTGCGGCCTTCATGCGGCCGCCGAACGCGTCCGAAGCGGCCTTGAACAGCGACGCTTCCGGTTCGACACCCAGGAAATCCTGAAGCTCGGTTTCGTTGAGCGTCTTGTTGGATCCCGGTCCTATGAACAGGACCAGGCGCTCGATTTCCTGGCGGGCGATACCGCGTTCCTTGGGAAGGCGTTGCGAGAAAATATCCATGGCGGCGGTGTTCAGCGATACGCCGTTTTCCTGCAGGGTTTCACGCGCCATGCGGACAATATCGCCTGTGTCGTCGTCGTAGCAGGCGATGCTGGCCAGATTCTTGTCGCCGTCGGCCAGGCGACGCAGGGCGGAATCTCCGCCCAACGATCCGGCCTCGATGATGAGGAAGGCATCCGTGTTATACTCGCCGGCGGCGTGGCTCTTGACCAGTTGCGCCACCGCCTTGTCAAGCGCGGCCTTTTCCGTAAAGAACTTCAAGCGGATCAACCGTTTGCCGCCCATCAAAGACAAGGCCTGCAATTCGCCTTCCAGCCGGCCGATGTCGCCGTCGATATCGCTCTCCGTTAAAAGCGACACGTTGAACGGGTCGTTGATATCGGGAACGATCGTCCTGGCCAGCGCGGTGGACCGCTCCAGCACCTGGCTGCGATCCTTGCCATAGATCAGCACGCCGACGACGTTGGCCGGCGGCTTGCGAAAAAAGGCGTCGATCTCGGGCTTTTTGCCGAGCTTCATATCAGAAAACTACTGCGTCCTGGCGTCGTGGAAATAGAGCGCGACCGCCGTCTGGATTTTGCGGGCCGCGCTTGCCGCCACGCGTTCCTGGGCGTCCTGCTGCGATACGATGCCGGTAAAGGGCGAGCTTGTGACGTTATAGGTGACGGTCTCGGTAAAGGTCTTGGTCAGTAGAACCTTGTTCGAGGTCGTGTCCTTAAGCGTATAGGTCACGTTGTCGGTCAGCTCTGAGCGCGTGGCCGTATCGTCGACGCGATAGCCTACCTGATAGTGGTTTTCGTTTAGTTTGACGGTTAGGCGATAAAGCGGCCGGTCATCGCTTTGACCCAGGCCGTTCCTGAGCTCCTGCTCCAGAAAATAGCCGGTGCGGGTCTGCGGCGTTTCGATGGCGATCTGCGACAGTTTGGCTGTCAGGCCCTGCTGCGCGTAAAGTGGTGTGAATCCGCAACCGGAAACCGCTACGGATACGGCTGCCAGGGCCGGCATGGACAAAAGTCGAAGGGCAATGCGCATTTGGCCTATCCCACAACGAAGTTGAGAATCCGGTTAGGGACAATAATGACCTTGCGGATCTCGGTGCCGGCAAGATGCCGCTTAACGTCCTCATCCGCAAGCGCGGTTTCGCGGATCTCGGCTTCGGTCGCGCCATTCGGCACGGTGATTTCGCCGCGGCGCTTGCCGTTGACCTGTACAGGCAGGACATAGACGTCGTCCTGGGCCAGCGCCGGATCGAAATGCGGCCAGGGTTCGACGGCGATCAGGCCGTCGTGGCCCAGGCGCGTCCAGCATTCCTCCGCCAGGTGCGGCGTCACCGGCGCGATCAGCCCGGCCAGGAGGGTCAGGGCCTGGCGGCGTGTGGCCGAGCCGGTTTTCGCGATATCGCTGGCGCGAATCGTGGAGACGAATTCGTACAGCTTGGCGATGGCCGAATTGAAGCGGAAGCCCTCAAAGCCTTCGGTTACGGCCTTTACCGTCTTGTGCGCCGCCTTGACCAGCTCGGCGGCGGCATTTTCATCCGCACACGGAACATCTTCCGCCGGCAGGGCGTCGAACAGGTCCCATACGCGGTGGGTAAAGCGCCAGGAGCCTTCGACCCCTGAGGTCGACCACTGCACATCGCGTTCCGGCGGCGAATCCGACAACACGAACAGGCGCGCGGAATCGACGCCGTAGGTGTCGAAGATATCTTCCGGCGCGACCGTATTTTTCTTAGACTTCGACATCTTTTCGACGTCGCCGATCGAGATGACGCTGCTGGTCGAAAGCCGCGTGGCAACGCGCTTACCATCGACCGTTTCGACACTGACGTCCGATGGCTCGATCCAGTTCGGTTTTCCGACGGCATCGACACCGTCGAAATAGGTTTCGTGCGTCAGCATGCCCTGCGTGAACAGACCGGCGAACGGCTCCTTGATGTCGAGATAGCCGCAGGCATTGAGCGCGCGCGTAATGAAGCGCGCGTACAACAGGTGCAGCACGGCGTGTTCGATGCCGCCGATATACTGATCGACCGGCATCCAGTAATCGGCGGCCTGCTTGTTGATCGGCGCATCGGCGTTGGGATCGGTGAAGCGCGCGAAATACCAGGACGAGTCGACGAAGGTATCGAGCGTGTCGGTTTCACGGCGCGCATCCTTGCCGCAATGCGGGCACTTGACGTGCTTCCAGGTCGGGTGGCGCTCCAGCGGATTGCCGGGCACGTCGAAGGTGACGTCCTCGGGCAGGACGACGGGCAGCTGGTTATCCGGCACCGGCACGACGCCGCAGTCGTCGCAATGGATGACGGGTATCGGGCAGCCCCAATAGCGCTGGCGCGATACGCCCCAGTCGCGCAGGCGGAAGACCGTCGCGCCTGTCCCCAGGCCCATGCCTTCGATGGCGTCGATCGCCTTGTCTTTAGCAGCCTCGATGTCGAGACCGTCCAGGAAGGCTGAGTTGAAGATATGTCCGGGACCGGTATAGGCTTCGTTTCCGACCTTGAAGGTCGCGGGATCCGCGTTCGGCGGCAGCACGACTTCGGTAACGCTCAGGCCATATTTGCGAGCGAAATCAAGGTCGCGCTGGTCATGCGCCGGGCAGCCGAATATGGCGCCGGTGCCGTAATCCATCAGGACGAAATTGGCGACCCAGATGTCCAGCGTCTCACCCGGCTTGAACGGATGTTTGACGGTGATGCCGGTGTTGAATCCCAGCTTTTCGCCGGTGTCGATATCGGCCTGGCTGACACCGCCCTTGTTGATCTGCTTCAGGAAGTCAGCCAGTTCGGGGTTGCTGCGGGCCGCCAGTTCGGCCAGCGGATGGTCGCCGGCAATGGCGACGAAGCTGGCTCCGAACAGGGTGTCGGGACGGGTCGTATAGACCTCCAGGCCCTCGGTGAAGCCTTCCGGCGCCGTCTCGGCGAACGGGAAGCGCAGGCGCAGCCCGCGCGAGCGGCCGATCCAGTTGGCCTGCATCAGCCGCACCTTTTCCGGCCAGCGTTCAAGCGTTTCCAGGCCGTGGAGCAGGTCGTCGGCGAAATGCGTGATGCGCATGAACCACTGGGTCAGCTTCTTCTTTTCGACCAGGGCGCCCGAGCGCCAGCCCCGGCCGTCGATCACCTGTTCGTTGGCCAGGACGGTCTGGTCCACCGGATCCCAGTTGACCTGGCTTTCGCGGCGGTAGACGAAGTCGTTCTTCAGCAGGTCCAGGAACCACTTTTGCTGGCGGCCGTAATAGGCCGGGTCGCAGGTGGCGAACTCGCGCGTCCAGTCGATCGACAGGCCCAGCCGCTTCAGTTCGCCGCGCATATTGGCGATGTTGTCGTAGGTCCAGCCCTTAGGGTGGATCTTGCGCTCCATGGCGGCGTTTTCGGCCGGCATGCCAAAGGCGTCCCAGCCCATGGGATGCAGGACGTTGAAGCCGCGCGCGCGCTTGAACCGCGCCACCAGGTCGCCCATGGCATAGTTGCGCACGTGGCCCATGTGGATGCGTCCCGAAGGGTAGGGAAACATCTCAAGCACATAGTATTTCGGCCTGGACGGATCGTTGTGCGTCAGGAAGACCTGCGCATCGTCCCAGCGCTGGCGCTGACGGGGTTCGGTTTCTTTGGGATTGTAGCGAGCGGACATAAGGCCTTGGCAACGGTCTGAAAGCGTTGATTTTGAACGAGGCTTATACGGTGCGTTCGGCCCGGGCGCCAGTTTGTTTTTAACGCAAACCGGCGCCCTTTTCGATCAACCTGCCTTCAACGCTTCGATATCGCCGCTTTCGATGGCGGACAGGCTGGCTTCGATGCGGCCGATTCCCCAGTCCCACCAGCGGATGGCCAGCAGGTCGGCGACGATGTCGTCGCTGAAACGCTGGCGCAAGCGCTGGGCCGGACTGCCGCCGACGATGGTGTAGGGGGCGACGTCGCGCGTCACCACCGATCCCGCCGCGACGATCGCCCCGTCGCCGATGGTGACGCCCGGCATGACGATGGCGCCGTAGCCGATCCATACGTCGTTCCCGACAACCGTATCCTTGAACGGCAGGTTGACGTAATCGATCATGGTTTCCGGCTTGAACACCCGGAAGGGATAGGTGCTGAGCCCGGTCATGGGATGGTTGGCCGAACTGGTAATGAAGGTTGTGCCGTGTGCGAACTGGCAGAAACGCCCGATCACCAGCTTTTCGTTGCTGATCGGGAACAGGTAGGGCGCCAGGAGCTGCGCCCACCCAGCCGGCGTCTCCGGCGCGGCGAAGTGGCTGAAATAGCTGAATTCTCCGGCCATAATGCGAGGGTGGTCGATGACCGCCTTGAGGTGGATCGTGTTGGGGACGGTGACGCCGTCGGGCGTGCGGATCGGATGCGTGGCATTTGCGTCGAGAAGCGGCATGATCAGGCTCCGAACCGGCGTAGCAGGGCCGCCTTGATGCGGCCGTGAGCGTCCGCAGACACTGGTCGCACGAAATCGTAACCGATCGCCACCCGGTCGGGATGATCCGTCTCGAAGCCCAGACGAGTCAGGGCGGCCAGCGACGTTACGAACACCTGGTGGCGATAGGGCAGGAGAATACCGCCGTGCGCCTCGTGATAGGCTTTCGCGTCATCGTAGGCCGCGAACCAGGCGTTCAGGCTGTCGCTGATGCCCGGCCGAACGAAGATGTCGGAAAAGTCCGGTTCGTCCCTGGCCACCTTCAGCGCGGTCCAGCATTCGAAGCCGGCTTCCATCGCGACGACGGCCAGCGCATGCTTGAGCTGCGGCGCGACGGGTGTTTCACGTAAAATGCTGAAGCGTGTTTCCGCGTCGGAATCGCCGGCGCGCAAGGCTTTCAGAAGGCGCGCGGCGTTGCGCCTATAGGCAGAGACAGGTTTGGTTTGGGAAATGGCAGACATGCCGGCTCCTTTGTCGAACGGCCTTTTCCCCAACCCAGGAAGACCACAAAAGAGTCGATTGTCAGTGGACGTTGTAATCAGCGTCAGGATGGCCGGCGGCCTTTCGTGGGGCAGGGCCGTCCTGACGACCCTGAGATCCCTATACCGCTCCGGGCCGGAAAAATCAATCGCACATGCAAAAACGCGGTACGATTGCGGAACACGGCGCATTTTTTACGCGCAAAGACCGAGTTTTCATGTAAAGAATCATCTGTTAACCGTGTTTTTCACCTGACAGGTGGTATCTTGATCAGTCTGAAGCCGGCCTCGCAACGTTCATCCGGATTTACCGATGACGCCGCGGAGCAGCATCATAACGACCGCGGCCTTGTGATGCGCAGGCCGGCGGCTTCCTATCAGGACCGCTGGTGGTCGACCGACGACGGCCTGCGCCTGTACGCGCGCGATTATCCCGCCAGTCCGGGCCGCGTGCGGTTGCCGGTCGTCTGCCTGCACGGCCTTACGCGCAACAGCGCCGATTTCGACGACGTCGCCCCCTATATCGCGGCACTCGACCGCCGCGTCATCGTGCCGGATATTCGCGGCCGCGGCCTGTCGGAATACGACCAGGACCCGATGAACTATCATATCTGGACCTACGCCCGCGACATCCTGGACCTGTGCGACAGCCTCGGCATCGGCCAGGCGATCTTTGTCGGCACCTCCATGGGCGGATTGATCACCATGGTCCTGTCCACCCTGCGTCCGACCTTGATCCGCTCGGCCATTCTTAACGATGTCGGACCCGTGCTGTCACCCCGCGGCCTGGCGAGGATCGCATCCTACGCCTCGCAGGGCCACCACGCCTTCAAGAACTGGCACGATGCGGCCGTCTATGTCGCCGAGGCCAACAAGGTCGCCTTTCCGAACAACACGCCGCATGACTGGATGAAGTTCGCCAAGCGTGTTTTCATAAAGGGCCGTGACGGCCTGCTGCGCCTGGCCTACGACACGCGCATCACCGAAGCCTTCAGAAGCGTGACCGTGACATCCAGCACCTATGACATGGCGCCATGCTATATGAGCCTGGCGACCGGCCGCCGCATCCTGCTGGTCCGGGGCGCCCTGTCCGATCTGCTCGAGCCCGAAGAAGCCGAGAAGATGGCCATGCTGTCGCCGGAATTCACCCGCGTCGACGTCGACTATGTCGGTCACGCCCCGATGCTGACCGAGGCCAAGGCGCGGGCGGCGATCACCGAATTCCTGGAGTCACAAGGCTAAGGCAAGGCGGTCATGTCGCGTACCGTGATCTTCGATAGTCCCGTCCTGCTCGGCTTCGACGACATGCGCGCCCTGATCGAGCGCGTCAGCCGTAACCAGGACTCCTACCCACCCTACAATGTCGAGGCTTTGGGCCCGGACCACATCCGTATAAGCGTGGCGGTGGCAGGTTTTGCGCGCGAGCAGTTGCGCGTCGAGGTCAAGGGCGCCCAGCTCATGATTTCCGCCATCAAAGACCAGGGCGATGGCGCAGAGCGCGAATATCTGCACCGCGGCATCGGCATGCGCAGCTTCAACCGCGCCTTCGTCCTCAGCGACGGCTTCGAGGTGCGCTCGGCCAGTCTGGCGCATGGACTGCTCAATGTCGAGCTGATCCGACCTGAGGCGGCCGACGAGGTTCGGATTGTTCCAATCGGATAGTTAAGCCGCGTTCGAGTCGGCGATGCCGGTCAGCAGAGCATAGATGGCGTCGCTGTTTTCGATGGCGCGCAGCTGTTCACGCAGGTCCTTTTGCCGCAGGACGCGCGATACCTTGGCCAGGGCGCGCAGATGCTCGGTGCCGGCGTTTTCGGGCGCCAGCAGGGCGAAGATCAGGTCTACCGGCATGTCATCGATGGCTTCGTAGTCGATCGGCTCTTCCAGGCGAATGAAGACGCCGTACATGCGGTCCAGGCCCGGCAGGGCGGCGTGCGGAACGGCGACGCCCATACCAACCCCGGTGGAGCCCAGGCGCTCGCGTTCCGTCAAGGCCTGATGGATGTCGCTGGCATCCAGCCCCAGCTGGCGGGCTGCGATATCGGCGACGACCTGAAGAGCCTGGCGCTTGGAATTGACGCTGACACTGGCATTGATCGCACGGCGGTCGAGCAGACTCGTCAAGAACATGGGAAATCCAAAATAAGCGGCATATGCCGTCGCCCCTGGGCTTTTCGCCAGCCATTAGCCGGGCGGATTGCCGGCGTCAACCCGCCCGGTAAATATAAGCTTAATCTGAAACGATCACATGATCGCTATTGCGCGGCCTGGGCCAGGTGATCCGCCCTGCCGTTAGCCTTTCCGTTGGCGGCAACCGCCGCCGGCGCCGTCCGCTCCGGATCGATCCAGCCGATATTGCCGTCGGGACGGCGATACAGGACCGACAGGCCACCATGGGCGGCGTTACGGAACATGATGACGGGATAGTTGGACAGTTCCAGCTCCGCCACCGCGGCCGACACGGTCATGGTGCGCAGCGGCTGCTCCGTCTCGGCGATGATCATGGCCTGGGGTGGAGAAGAATGGTCCATGCCGTCGTCGAGTTCGGAGAGTTCCGCGTCGGCTTCGCTGTCCAGGCTGCGCAGGACGGTGACATTGGCCGTTTCCTGCTTGGCCGGGGTGCCGTTGTGATGCTGCTTCAGGCGCTGCTTGTAGCGGCGGACGCGCTTTTCGAGGTGGTCCAGCATGACGTCGAAGGCGGTGTGGGCGTCGCCACCAAAGGCATGCGAAACGACGGATTGACCCGAGGCCAGGCGCACCCAGCAATCCGCCTTGAACAAATAGCCCTGCTTGGAAAAGGTCACCTCGGCGGTTGTGCCGCCGCGGTCGAAATACTTGGCGATTCCCGCCTCAGTCTCGGACAAGACGCGTTCTCTCAAGGCGTCGCCGACTTCAACCTGTTTTCCATTGACTTGAATTTGCATGGCGTATCACGCTCCGTTCTTACGTAAAGAACCGCGGCCCCGGCCGATGAACCCGGCGTTTTTGAGGGGGGCCGGCGCGCTTCCGGAGGTCCAGGAAGCCCTCTCACTCTACGCTCTTATGGGCGCAGCGGAAGTCACTAATCTGTGTAATCATGAGTCCGCGACCTCACGATATGATAGCGATTATTTAAGACTTTTCAGCAGGTTGCCTTTTCATAAATGTCAGGGCGCGGACTGCGGCGGATCGCCGCGAGGACATGCAAAAAAGGCGGCCCCTCCAGGAGGCCGCCCCTCTTTTCGTTCGTCGGGTGTGTCCGGGTCATGCCGCGTTTTGAAGGAAACGCAGCACGATCCGGATTCCTTGCTCTATCAGTCGCGACGGCGCCGGCGGCGCGGACGGTCGCCGCGATCACCGCGATCACCACCTTCGGCCAGTTCCAGCTCGCCGTCGTCGCCGTCTTCACCGGCGGCGGCGCGGGCGGCCTGACGCTCGGCGCGTTCGGCATCCAGCTTCTCGGTCAGGTCTTCACCGGTTTCCTGGTCGACGACCTTCATCGACAGCTTGGTCTTGCCGCGGTCGTCGAGACCGAGGAACTTGACTTTCACTTCGTCACCTTCGTTCAGCACGTCCGAAACCTTGCCGACCTTTTCGCGGGCGATCTGGCTGATGTGGACCAGGCCGTCCTTGGCGCCGAAGAAGTTCACGAAGGCGCCGAAATCGACGATCTTCACGACCTTGCCCTTGTAGATGGCGCCGACTTCCGGCTCCGACGCGATTGACTTGATCCAGTCGCGCGCGGCGTCGATCTTCGACTGTTCGCTGGCCGCGATCTTGATCGTGCCATCGTCCGAGATATCGACCTTGGCGCCGGTCTTTTCCACGATTTCGCGGATGACCTTGCCGCCCGAACCGATGACTTCGCGGATCTTGTCGACGGCGATCTTGATCGTCTCGATCTTCGGCGCGAACTCACCCAGCTCTTCCCGGGCGCCCGAAATGGCCTTGTTCATTTCGCCGAGGATATGCAGACGGCCATCCTTGGCCTGACGCAGGGCCTTGGTCATGATCTCCTCGGTGATGCCCGGGACCTTGATGTCCATTTGCAGCGAGGTGATGCCTTCCTCGGTGCCGGCGACCTTGAAGTCCATGTCGCCCAGGTGGTCTTCGTCACCCAGGATGTCCGACAGAACCGCGAAGCCGTCCTTTTCGAGGATAAGGCCCATGGCGATACCCGAGACCGGGCGTTTCAGCGGCACGCCGGCGTCCATCAGGGCCAGCGAACCCCCGCAGACCGTGGCCATGGACGACGAGCCGTTCGACTCGGTGATTTCCGAGACCAGGCGGATCGTATAGGGGAATTCGTCGGCGGCTGGCAGCATCGGGCGGAGCGCCCGCCAGGCCAGCTTGCCGTGGCCGATTTCGCGGCGGCCGGGCGAACCCATGCGGCCGGTTTCACCGACGGAGTAGGGCGGGAAGTTATAGTGCAGCAGGAAGCGTTCCTTGTAGGTGCCTTCCAGCGCGTCGACGAACTGTTCGTCTTCGCCGGTGCCGAGCGTGGCGACGACCAGGCCTTGGGTTTCACCACGGGTGAACAGGGCCGAGCCGTGGGTACGCGGCAGGATGCCGACTTCCGAGACGATCGGGCGGACCTTGTCGACCGGGCGGCCGTCGACGCGCTTGCCGTGCTCGATGATGTCGCGGCGCAGGACTTCGGCTTCGCATTCCTTGAAGGCGGCCGAGAACTTGTTGGCGTCGACGCCATCGGAGTTCTCTTCGGTCTTCACCAGGGCGGCGGCTGCCTTGGCCTTGGCAACGCCCACGGCATCATGGCGCTCGTGCTTGCCGGTGATGGTGTAGGCGGCGCGGATGTCGTCGCCGACCAGGCCCTTGATCGAAGCGACGATGCCCGAGAAATCTTCCGGTTCGAATTCGAACGGTTCCTTGGCGGCGTGTTCGGCCATTTCGATGATGGCGTCGATGACCGGCTGCATGCCGGCGTGGGCGAACATCAGCGCGCCCAGCATCTTGTCTTCCGACAGTTCCTTGGCTTCGGATTCGACCATCATCAGGGCGTCGGCGGTGCCGGCGACCACCAGGTCGAGGTCCGAGTCCTTCATCTGGTCGAGCGTCGGGTTCAGCACGTATTCACCGCCGATGACGCCGACGCGGGCGCCGCCGATCGGGCCCATGAACGGCACGCCCGACAGGGTCAGCGCAGCCGAGGCGGCGACCATGGCGACGATGTCCGGGTCGTTTTCCATGTCGTGCGACAGGACGGTCGCGACGACCTGGACTTCGTTCTTGAAGCCCTTGACGAACAGCGGGCGGATCGGACGGTCGATCAGGCGCGAAACCAGCGTTTCCTTTTCGCTGGGACGGCCTTCGCGCTTGAAGTAGCCACCCGGGATCTTGCCGGCGGCGAAGGTCTTTTCCTGATAGTTCACCGTCAGGGGAAAGAAGTCCTGACCGGGCTTGGGGGCGCGGGCGTACACGACGGTCGCCAGCACGGTGGTTTCGCCATAGGTGGCGAGGACGGCGGCATCGGCCTGGCGGGCGACGCGGCCCGTTTCCAGGGTCAGCTTGCGTCCGGCCCAGTCAATGGATTTTCTTTTGATGTCAAACATTTGTGTTCTTTCGTACGTATGCGCGAGGGTTCGTTTTCCCTGGCGCCTAGGCCCGTCGGGCCCCATGCCTTTCGGGTCCGCCGTCATGGACGGCTGTCTTGCATGAGCCTATTTGTGATTCACGCCTCAGGCTCGCTTCAGTATCGGCAACGCCCGTTGCGGGCGTCGCGGGTGGACAAACTCGCCGGACAGGCGAGGGTAGCGGATATAGAACAAGGGCCTGGGTCGGAACCCAAGCCCTTGGCTGAAACTTAACGGCGCAGGCCGAGGGTTTCGATGATGGCCTGATACCGGTCGGCATCGCGGCCCTTCAGGTAGTCGAGAAGGCGACGGCGCTGCGAAACCATTTTCAGGAGGCCGCGGCGGCTGTGGTTGTCCTTCTTGTGTTCCTTGAAGTGTTCGGTCAGGTTGGCGATGCGCTCGGACAGGATAGCGATTTGCACTTCCGGGCCGCCGGTATCGTTACCGGAACGCTGGTGGGTCTTGATCAGGTCCGTCTTGCGATCGGGCGTAATCGACATCGGGTATCTCCTTGAAAGGATCAAAGGTTCAAGATACGGGTCGGATAAAGGCGTCCGGCCCTGAGTTCGCAAAGCGCCTGAACCTGGCCTTTCAGAACCGCCTGCACGGTATCGGGAAACTCATCGAAGCCAGCCTCGCGGCGGGCTTTCTGAGCCTCGGAAACCAATGCGATTTGACGGGGCAGAAGGGCAAGGTCACGGCCTTGCTTCAACTTTGAGGCCTCGTCTTGCGTGACAGGCAGGGCCGGGATGTCGTCCAGCGCTGTCTCCACGGCAAGCAAAGCTTCAAGCTGGGCGCCTCTATGCACTAAATCGCCGAGCTTTTCCAGTGTTATTGCGGACTTCGTGTCAAATGCACCGACCTGCTCGCGGCGAAGACGCGAAACATGGCCGCAAACACCGAGATCGGCACACAGGTCGCGGGCAACGGAACGCACATACGTGCCCTTGCCGCAATGCAGACTCAAGGATGCCGTCTCGCCATCGAAGGCGTCGAGCCTGAGGTCGAAAATCTCGACCGCGCGGGCTTTCAACTCGACCTCGACGCCCTGGCGCGCCAGGTCATAAGCGCGCTTGCCGTCCACCTTGACGGCGGAAAAGGCCGGGGGCACCTGCTGGATTTCGCCGATATAGGCGGGCAGCGCCGCTTCCAGCGCCTCCCGGTCAGGACGAGCGGTGGATTCCGCGATGACGCGGCCTTCGGCATCGCAGGAATCGGTCGTTCGGCCGAAGCTGATCGTGAAGCTGTAGACCTTGTCGGCTTCCATCAGGTACGGCACCGTCTTGGTCGCTTCACCCAGGGCGATCGGCAGGATGCCCGTGGCCAGCGGATCGAGCGTACCGGCGTGTCCGGCCTTCTGCGCGTTGAACAGCCGCCGAACCTTCGAAACGGCCTCGGTCGAGGTCATTTCATACGACTTGTCGAGACAGACCCAGCCATGCACCGGATCGCCTTTTTTGGTACGCCCCATGGTGTTGCTTCCTAGTCCTGCTCGTCTTCTTCGTCGTCGCGCCGCAAATCGCGCGCGATTTCGGGACGCAGGAACAGGGCATCGATGCGCGCCGCCTCATTGAAGCTTTCGTCATGCAGGAAGCGCAGGTCCGGCGTGAACTTCATGTCGATATGCCTGCCCAGTATCCCGCGCAGGAATTTGGCATGGCGGTTGAGGGCGGCGACCGCCGGGCCGACTTTTGCGGAATCGCCCAGGCCCGCGCCCAGCGGTTCGACGAAGACCGTGGCATGACGCAGGTCCGGCGAACAGCGGACTTCGGTTACGGTGATCGATACGCCGTGCAGGTCCTCGTCGTGAATCTCTTCTTCGCGCAGGATTTCCACCAGGGCATGGCGCACCAGTTCGCCGGCGCGCAGCTGGCGCTGGGTCGGGCCGGCTTCGGCCGGGCCGCGATGCTTGTCTTTGAAAGAGGATCGTTTCATCCCGCCCATATAGGCGTTTTGACCGATTTTTCTATCTTAAAATGCCGGACTGGCGTTAGTCTCGCGGAAAACGCAGGCTTGGGAGGGCCGCATGACGACAGCAAAAATCGAATACGTGCCGCGCATGGAGGGCCTCGACTCTTTGCGGGGGTTTGCCCTGATGGGGCTTTTCCTGGTCCATATGCCGGAGCTCTATGAGCTCTACTGGGCGCATCCCGCGACCGATCCCACGCAGCTTCTGTGGCACAACGTCATCTTTTCAGTCTTTTCCGGAAAGTCGTTTGCACTTCTGGCCATGTGCTTCGGCGTCAGCTTCTTCATCATCATGGACCGCGCGGCCAAACGCGGCGTCGATTTTACCGGCCGCTTCATATGGCGTCTGGCGGTATTGGGCGTCATCGGCGTCCTGCACGGCCTGTGGTACCGCGGCGACGTGCTCGAGGTGCTGGCGGTGATGGGCCTGTTCCTTTTGCCCTTCTATCGTGTCAAGTCGAATACGGTGATCCTCGGGCTCGGTATCGTCTTCCTGCTGCAGCCCGTTCTGCTCTTCCAGCTGGTCAGCGCGTTGGGCGGCGCCGCCTGGGCCAATACGGCGCCCGGTTTCTGGAGCAGCAAGACTCCCGAGGCCTATCTTACGGGCAAAAGCCTGCTCGAGACGATCCGCATGAACTGGGTCGACGGCCATCCGTTCAAATGGGATTTCATGTACGAGTCCGGCCGCCTCAGCCAGATTCTCGGCCTTTCGCTGATCGGCCTGGTCATGGGCCGCGTCGGCTTCTTTTCCGATCCCGGCCGTTTCAAGGGTATGCGCATCGGCGGTCTGGTCGCGGCGCTGGCCGCCATGGGACTTCTGCTGACATTCAAGGCGCAGCTTGTCGCGCTTCTGCCGGATTCGAAGGCGGTCTTCATGCCGCGCGTGCTGGCCGACACCATCCTGTCAGGCCTGACCGATCTCTCGATCATGTTCGCCCTGGCCTTCGGCTTCCTGGCGCTTTATTTCGGCTTCGCAAATCGCCTGCTGAACCTGCTGGCGCCGGCGGGCCGCATGACCTTGACTCTCTACGTCCTGCAGTCCCTGGTCTTTGTACCCATCTTCTACAGCTACGGCCTGGGATTGCATGCCACCATGTCGCAGCAAACCGCCGTGCTGATAGGCATCGCCGCCTTTATCGTGCAGGTCGTTGCCGCCCACCTGTGGTTCAAGGCATTCCTGTACGGGCCGCTGGAATGGCTGTGGCGCGCCGCCACCTACCTGACGCTGAAGGTGCCGTTCATTCGCCGAGCGTGATCGTCACCGGGCGGTCCATGGCGGCCATGATGCCCGCCATGATCTCCGCCTGGATTTCAAGGATGGCTTTGAGCGGCATATAAAGGCCCAGGCGGTTCCAGTCGGCCGCCTGGGCTTTTTCGCGCAGGGTGTTGAGATGCGAAACGGCCAGCCAGAACGACATGAGGTACAGGCTCCACACATGAGCCGTCCAGGTCGTCCAGGTCTCGACCTGGGTTTCGAGCGAATGCGTCGCCATGAACCGCAAGGGCGTCGACAGGGGCCGTGCCGGCACCATGTGCGACAGGATGAAATCCCTCAGGCCCTCGCCGCGGAAGCGGTTGCGGTTGGCGATCGCCTCCGCCTGGGCTTTCGGCCCGGTATCGACCGCATAATAGTCGAGGATCGCCTGGCAGACCGCCAGGTCGTAGCAGTAGAGGCGGCGGCCGTTGAAGCTGAGGACGCGGTGCGGCTCCTCACGGTGGTCGCCGAAGCGCGCCAGCCGCGCGCGCACCGCCAGAATCCGCGGCTTGTCGAGATGCCAGTCACGGCTGATATTGCCGATATGAGCATTCTGGACGCCGCACAGTGCGGCAAGGCCCCTCTGGGTCAGATAGGCTTCGCCGTTGCTCAACAGCCCCATGCCGATGCCGTCATGTTCGCCGTAGCACCTGACGCTCAGGGAGGTGGCGTCGGTTACGAATTCGCCATTGGCGGGAATGGACGTACGCGGCAAATCGAACACGGCAGCCTCCGGGAGAGATGGAGAGAAGGGTGCATTGTTGTGGAAAACCGAATCACCCCGGCCACAGGGTGCAAGTGCGAAGAGGGTTAATCAAGCGTTAAGAAGAACGCCGTTCGCAATTGCTGTGGGTGAGCTGTGGACGGTCATGAAACCGTCAATTAAAGACGATTGTCTTGCCGCCATTGATGATGACGCGGCGCTCCGCATGCCAGGTAACGGCGCGCGCCAGCACGCGGGCTTCGATGTCCTGGCCGATGGCGACCAGCTGCTCGGGCGTGTGGCCGTGGTTCACCCGCTGCACGTCCTGCTCGATGATCGGGCCTTCGTCGAGGTCCGACGTGACATAGTGCGCCGTGGCGCCGATGATCTTCACCCCGCGCTGGTGCGCCTGATGGTACGGCTTGGCGCCCTTGAAGCTGGGCAGGAAGGAGTGGTGGATGTTGATGCAGCGGCCTTCGAGCTGGCGCGCCAGGTCGTCGGACAGGATCTGCATGTAACGCGCCAGCACGACAAGGTCCGCCTGGTACTGGTCGATGAGCGCCAGGAACTGCTTTTCCTGTTCGGCCTTGTTGTCCTTGTTGACCGGCAGATGGACATAAGGAATGCCGCTCCATTCGACCAGCGAACGCATGTCCTCGTGGTTCGACATGACGCAGACGATGTCGACCGGCAAAAGCCCCGATCGCCACCGGTACAGCAGCTCGTTCAGGCAGTGGCCGAACTTCGACACGGCGATCAGCACCTTGGGCCTGATGGTCAGGTTATGGATCGACCAGTCCATCGAGAAACGGTGGGCGATCGGCCTGAAGCCCTCGCGCAATATATCCATCGGCGGCATCTTGGGGCCCGCCTGGCGGAAGACGACGCGGACATAAAAGATGTCGCCCCCGCCTTGATTTGAGCCCCTGTCGGTGAACTGGTTCGACTCGACGATCGAAATGTCGTTGTCGTTGAGATAGCCGGATACCGCAGCGACGATGCCGCGGGTATCGGGACATTTGATGATCAGGACGTATTGCGTCGGGTCGAATTCGCTCATGCGCCGCCTATAGCAGCAAAATTCTGAAAAAGTCTAAGGTTTCAACTGAATTGATATCGCTGTTTAGCGAATGCGTCGACGGATCAGCCAACCGATCAGAATTCCGATGCCAGCAGGACACAGCCAAAACAGATTGTAGACCGGAACCATAACCAACACCATGGCTCGTCCGGGATTTTTTCTGAAATCCATGGGCATGCCGGTGCTCGGCAGGTTGTCGACCATAACAGCGACCGTTAATAGCGTTGGAAGAAGAGCCACAATGGCAATTGCGGTAATGCGTCTCCATCCGTTGAGAAATACGTAGGCTGGCGCAGTCAATGGAAACGCCGCCACGCTAAACAATATCGGATCGCTTAGCCGCATTCGTCCTCGAAATCATAGTCGTGGGGTCACAGACCCCACACCCCGTAACAATCCAGTCTCCAAAAAGCAATCGACCCGCCACAAGGGCGGGCCGAAGGCTTTTTCGAAGAAGGATGGTTTACAGCGTCCGCTTGATCTCTTCGACCGTAAAGCACTCGATGAAGTCGCCTTGCTTGATGTCCTGGAAGCCGTTGAACGCCATACCGCATTCTTGGCCGACCACGACCTCGTTGACCTCGTCCTTGAAGCGCTTGAGCGTCGACAGCACACCCATTTCTTGGATAACCACGTCGTTGCGCAGGATCCGGATGCGGGCGCCCTTCTGCACGCGGCCTTCGGTGACCCGGCAGCCGGCGACCTTGCCGACCTTCGAGATGTCGAAGACCTCGAGAATCTCGGCATTGCCCAGGAAGGTTTCGCGCTGGATCGGCGCCAGCATGCCCGACATGACGCCCTTGATATCATCGATCAGGTCGTAAATGATCGAATAGTAGCGGATCTCGACGCCTTCACGCTCGGCCAGATCGCGCGCCTGCTTGCCGGCACGGACGTTGAAACCGATGATCGGGGCGTTCGACCCCTTGGCCAGCTGGACGTCGGACTCGGTGATGGCGCCGGCGCCCGAATGGATGATGCGGGCCCGCACCTCGTCGGTCGACAGCTTTTCCAGCGACGACACGATGGCTTCGGTCGAACCCTGCACGTCGGCCTTGATGATGAGCTGAAGCTCCTTGGCCTTCTTGTCGGCTAGCTTCGACATCATGTCGGTCAACGATACGGCGCCGACCGGCGCCAGGGTCTTTTCGCGGCGGACGCGTTCGCGATATTCCGTGATTTCGCGGGCGCGGGCCTCGTTCTCGACCACGGCGATGGCGTCGCCGGGGCTGGGCGCTTCGTCCAGACCCAGGATTTCCACCGGCATGCTGGGACCGGCGTCGGGCAGCTGCTCGTTGCGCTCGTTGATCAGGGCGCGGACGCGGCCGAAGGCCGAACCGGCCACGACGATGTCGCCGCGCTTCAGGGTGCCGCGCTTGACCAGGACGGTGGCCACCGGACCGCGGCCCTTGTCGAGCTTGGCTTCGATGACGACGCCTTCGGCCGTGCGGTCCGGGTTGGCGCGCAGGTCGAGAACCTCGGCCTGAAGCAGGATGGCTTCGATCAGGTTGTCGAGGCCCTGGCCGGTCTTGGCCGAGACTTCGATGACCTGCGTGTCGCCGCCCAGGCTTTCGACAACGATTTCGTGCTGCAGCAGCTCGTTGATGATGTTCTGCGGATTGGCGCCGGGCTTGTCGATCTTGTTGACCGCGACGATGATCGGCGTCTTGGCCGCGCGGGCATGGTTGATCGCTTCGACCGTCTGCGGCATGACGCCGTCGTCGGCCGCCACCACCAGCACCACGATGTCGGTGACATTGGCGCCGCGGGCGCGCATGGCCGAAAAGGCTGCGTGGCCCGGCGTGTCGAGGAAGGTAACGCGTTCACCCGACGCCACCCGCACCTGATAGGCGCCGATGTGTTGGGTGATGCCGCCGGCTTCGCCCGCCGCAGTGTCGGTCTTGCGCAAGGCGTCGAGCAGCGACGTCTTGCCGTGGTCGACGTGACCCATGACGGCCACGACCGGAGGCCGGGGCTGGGTATCGTCTTCGTGATCTTCGGCCGAGATGAAGCCTTCTTCGACATCCGATTCCGACACGCGCTTGACCGTGTGGCCGAATTCCGAAGCCACCAGTTCGGCGGTGTCGGTGTCGATCACGTCGTTGATCTTCAACATCATGCCTTGCTTCATCAGCATCTTGATGATGTCGACGGCACGGACGGCCATACGGTTCGACAGCTCCTGCACGGTGATGACGTCGGGGATCACGACTTCGCGCGACACGCGGGCCTGTTCGACCTGCGAACCCTTGCGCTTTTCGCGTTCCCGTTCGCGCGCCCGGCGGACGGACGCCAGCGAACGCATGCGTTCGGCGGCATCCTCGTCGTCTCCGACCACGGCTTGCAGGGTCAGGCGGCCTTCGCGGCGCTTGGGTTCGCCGCGGGTCTGCGACACGGCCTTGGTCGGCGCGCCGGCCTTGCCGCGCTTGACACCACGGGCATCCTCGTCGTCACCGGCCTTGCCGGTCTTGACCGGACCGGTGGTGCCGCGGCTGGAACGGATACGATCGACTTCCGGAGTCGCGGGCGCATTGGCGGCCACGCCGCCGAGACGCGGCGGACGCGGGCTGTTGGCGCTGTAACGGACGGTCTCGCCACGCGGCGCATTGGGATCGCGCGGTGCGCGCGGTGCGTTCGGATCGCGGGGAGGCCGGGGCGCATTGGGGTCGCGCGGCGTATAGGGACGGTTCGGATCGCGAGGCGGGCGGCCGTCGGCGCGCTTGCGCCACGAGCCGGCGTGGACCTCGTACACCGAGATCGGCGCGTGCGGCGACTGGCGCTCGGCGCGGTGCCGCAGCCAGTCGGCGTCGTGCCACTCGAACGGCCGCGGGTCGCTCACCACCGAGGCGGTGCGGACCCGGTCGCCGGTCATCGAACTGGGGGACACGCTCACCGACTTTTTCCGCAATGTGCTCGAGGTGAAGAACATCACCGGCGGCACGCGCGGCACCGGCACGCTGATCGTCGAGCAGATGAAGCGCCTGTTCGGCTCGATGGTCTCGGCGACCTACAGCGGACAGCCTCCCGGCAAGCCTGGCGCGAAGGGATTCTCCATCCGCAACGTGATGATCGCCGATGGGCTCGATCTGGAAGAGAGCCTGTTGTGGAAGCCGCAGAAGGCCGATGAGGCGGG
>CAKZJB010000147.1 GCA_936940865.1 uncultured Asticcacaulis sp.
TTGCCAACGGCGATCGAGTCAAAGCCAATCGCCGTTGGTATTATACGCAAGGCGTCCGGGTCGCGCCCGCGCGAAGAGGCCCGCCGCCGGGTAGAAACGGGGTCGAATTTTCGCGGCATCGGGATACCGCCGAAAGGTCAGGCGCCGGATACGGTCGCATCGATGACCAGATCCGAGGCGTCGCCGCGAGACCAGCCGCGGGTGATTTCGACCGTCCGGCCGTCCTTGAGGAAGCCCTTGCGCTCGAGAAAGAGGCCGGCATCGCCGGCGCCGGCTCCGAGTTCGCGCGCCTTGTCTTCGGGCAGGACGACGGCACGCAGCCGATGCAGTGCGCGGACGGGCGCCGGCCCGCTTCTCCGCAGCGCCCGGTAGAGCGAGTCCCCGAGCGCGGCGCTGTCGGGAAGATATTCGGCGAGCACGGTGGAATGTTCGACGGCCACGGGCATGTCGTCGTGATAGCGCAGGCGCTTGAGACGAACGACGGCCGTGCCGAAGGGCACGCCGAACGTCATGGCCTCCTCGCCGTTGACCGTGCCGCAGTCCCGGGCCGCCCAGACGCTCCGGGTCTGGCGCCCGGCCCCCAGCAGATCCTCCTGGAACGGAAACGGCGGGGGCAGGACCGCCTGGGTGGGGCTGGCGGCGACGAAGGTGCCCATGCCGCGGCGGCGGACGACAAGGCCTTCGCGCTCCAGCTCGGCCAGGGCCTTGCGCACCGTGATGCGCGAAATTCCGTAGTGCGCCGCGAGGTCGCGCTCCGGCGGCAGGGCGTCGCTGCCGCCGAGCCGCCCTTCGTGGATGGCGGCGCGCAGGAACCGTTCGAGCTGAAGGTAGATGGGGCCGTTGCTGGCGGGCAAACCTGACATGACGCTGAAAAACGACATCCTGCCTCTCCGATTTTTAACCGCGTGCGGTTCCGCGCCTGGCCTGCGCCCGGCCAGCGGCCAGGTCCGAGAGAATGCCCAGCATGCGCGTGATTTCCTCGGGGTCGGTGCGGCGATGGTCCGGCGAGCTGTAGCCGAGACGCAGCGCTTCCTGCGAGACGACGGTGCGCGGCAGGCTGCACGAACCGTGTACCCATTCGACGCCGGTGAAGGTTACAAGGTCGCGGACGGTTTTCGATCCGACGCCCACGCCGGCCATGATCTCTATGTCGCCGCCGGGGGTCTTCGAGGCCGTGACGAGCGCCTTGAGCGCCTCGACGCCGGTCGGCGCGTCGCTTTCGCCGCCCGAAGTCAGGACGGCGTCGATTCCCAGGTCGCGCGCGACGGCCAGGGCGGCGGCCAGGTCGGGCGCCAGGTCGAAACTGCGGTGCAGGGTAACCTTGAGGCCCCGCGGCTTCGCATGGCCGACCAGGCGGGCCAGCGCGGCTTCGTCGAGATCGCCGGCCGCGTGGTTGGCGCCGAAAACCACGCCTTCCAGCGCAAGCCCGGCCACGGTGTCGATGTCGCGCAGCATCATGTCGATTTCACCCCTGGAATAGGTGAAGTCGCCGTCGCGCGGACGGATCATGACGCGGGTGGGACAGTCCAGCCTCGCGGCCACTTCCATCATGCCGAGGCTGGGGGTAAGGCCGCCGGCGCTCAGGCAGGTGCACAGCTCGATCCGGTCGGCGCCATGCGCCGCCGCGATTTCGAGGCCTTCATGGGTGTCGACGCAGACTTCCAGGCGCGCGCGGGTCATGAGCCGGCCCTTTCCAGCGCCTCGGTCCGGCCCTGGCGGGCCAGGAAGAGGGCGCCGTCCAGCGGATCGCCCTTGGGCTCGGCGATGCGGGGCGCGAGGCGGGCGGGCAGAAGCGGCCGGACGCGGGGGGCAAGCCCGCCAAGCAGGCAGACGGCGGGAACGCCGAGCGCGATCAGGCCGTCGACATAGAGGGCGCAGTCGAAGGCCAGGCGGCCGGTCAGGGACAGGGCGACGGCGTCGCCCGCGTCGGCGAATTCGAAGACCATGGGCGCCAGGGCCGCGAAGTCCCTGGGCGCGGCCTCTTCGGACCAGTCGACGATGTCCACCGGCGTACCGAAGCGGGCGATCAGGGCGCGCGTGAAAGGTGTTTCGAACGCAAATCCGTCGTGGGCCTGCAGGGCGGCAAGCAGGGCGTCGCGCCCCAGGGCCGCTCCGGATGCCCGTTCCGCCAGGACGAACCCCCAGCCGCCGCGCGGAATGCCCGCGCCGCCGATAACGGCGTAGCTGGAATTGCCGGTGCCGATGATCTGGATGCCGCCGTCGCCTCCGCCGAACGCGCCGAGACAGGCGGCGTGGGCGTCCGAGGATATCTTCAGGCTGGCGAAGGCGCCGCCGCGGGCGGCGATCGCGGCGCAGTCCTCGGGCCTGAGCACGCCGGCCAGCCCGAATCCGGCCGACGCCGTTTCCAGCACCGCCTGCGGCAGTCCGCCGGCTTCCAGCGCGGCATCGATCGTCGCGCGGATCGTGTTCCAGACGAAATCCTGGCCCAGGCGGACATTGGCGGCGCCCCCGGTGGCTTCGGCGAGAATCCTGTTTCCCGCGTCCTGGATGCGCACGCGGCATTGGGTGCCGCCGCCGTCCACGCCGATATAGATCTGTCCGTTCAACGCGCTCATGGCCTCATCGGGCCGTCATGGGGCCCAAACATTCCGTAATCAGGCTTTCGCCGAGGTCCACAGGGTTCCGCATTTTGTGCTGACCAATGTGACCGTTATCATATCCATTAAGCCATGATTGCGGAATTTGTCCATGAAAAGATTCTCGAATTTAAAAAGCGGGCTCGTTAAACGGCCTGTTTCAAAGAACGCCAGTTGGTTTCGAAGTCGATGGGATCCAGGATCAGCGCCGGGAAGCGCGCGCGCATCAGGGTCGAGTCGATGACTTCGCGGGCATAGGGCAGGAGCATGGCGGGGCATTTGCCGAGCAGGATGCGGTCGAGCGCTTCGCCGCCGAAGCCCGATACCTGGAAGATGCCGGCTTGCAGGACCTCGATCATGAAGGCTGTGCCGCCATTGTTGGTGCCGACCACCGAGATGGTGAGCACCACTTCGGTCAGGCCGCCCTGGACCTGGGCGTGGCTGACCTTGACGTCGATCTTGACCTGCGGCTTCCACGCGTCGGTGAAGATGGACGCGCCGGACGGCACCTGGAAGGACAGGTCCTTGAGATAGATCTGGCGGGTCGTGAACTGTTCGGTCATGGGATGTCCGGATTGGGGTTTCAGGGAAAGGGGTGTCAGGCCGTCAGCGGCCCTTCGGTGTCGAAGACGGTTTCGCCGGGCTGCACGTAGTCCATGATCAGGTGGATGCGGGCGTCGGGACCATCGTTCCTGACGGCGTGGGTGCGGCGATTGTTGATTTCCCACATTTCGCCTTCCGGCATGTGGAACTTCAGCCTGCCGACAAAGAAGACGGCCAGGGGATTGGTGACAAGCGGGACATGGATGCGATGGCAGCGTTTGAGCGACTCGCCTTCATCGACGTGCGGCTTTATCTCGGCGCCGGCGGGCAGGCGGGTCAAAAGCATCCGGATGAAATAGCCCGGGCCGTGGGCCTCGGCCACGCGGCGCTGGCGCAGGGTCTGCAGGTAGGCGTCGCGAACATGCGTCATCAGCGGACGGAGGGCGGGTTCGAGTTCGTGGAAGATGGGGTGGACGGTAGGATTGGCATGCCGGAAGTCGGAATCGGCGATCAGCTTCAGGGCCTGGGTCCTGGCGTGGGCGCGGAAATCGGCCTGACGACGGCCGTCGGCGTTCCAGTCGTCTTCGCCGTATTGCGAGACGATGGCCTTGAGGGCGGAAATATCGAAGCGGCCCAGCTTCTGGGCGTCCTGCGCGAAATTCATGAATGGGGTCGGGCTTTATAGGTTATGACCAATCATTATGTCCGATTTTGCGTGAAGTTCAATAAGCGTAGCCGTAGGTCTCGGCGACGGAGCGGTCGACGCGGCCGACAAGGTCGCGCAGCTGCGGATCGTAATAGTCGCGATAAGGCCTGTGGTCGCTGACGTTGAGATCGGGAACCGACTGCAGGAAGTCGCGGACGAGCATCATTTCCGGGCCGCGCAGGCCGGGCAGGGCGCCCGGCAGGTCCCGGCGCAGCGTTTCCATGCGCAGGATCTTAGGCTCGGGCGCTCCGGCATAGAGGCGATCATGCAGGAAGGTGTAGAAGCCCAGGCCGCTGCCGCGGAGGGTTTCGATGCAGGTCCTGGTCAGGTTCAGGCCGTGATTGACGAAGGTGTGGGGAAAGGCGGCCTTCAGCCGGTCGATGCGGGCGTCGTCCTCGCACAGGGTGGCCAGGTTGCGGATGGTGGCGGAAAAATCGAGGCTGCCGTCCTCGCTGCACACCCGGAAAAGCGGGTTGGGTTTCGCCTGGCCTTGCTGGAAGTGGTACCAGGACACGTAATAGGACCAGGGATTGCGCACGGTGCCGAGCACGGGCAAGGCGCGGAAGGCGTCGGGGATTTCGCTGTAGGGCAGGTGGTAGCCGATACGGGTGGCCTTCGGGATGCACTTCATCATCATGTGGTTGACGAAGGTGCCGCCCGACTTGTGCAGGTGCAGGAACACGAACTTC
Organism: uncultured Asticcacaulis sp.; assembly: GCA_936940865.1. Lineage (GTDB taxonomy): Bacteria > Pseudomonadota > Alphaproteobacteria > Caulobacterales > Caulobacteraceae > Asticcacaulis. The sequence goes on from CAKZJB010000147.1 coordinate 4,536, forward strand.
TGGCAAATGATCATGACCTTTTATCGCATAGCGTTCCGCGCCATGCAAACGAACGCTCCCGGCGCCGGGTGACACCTTCAGCAATGACGGCGATTCGCCATGGGGGCTGTCGGCCAACCCGTTGTACGGCACGCGCGTCGTCAACACTACGGCTATTCCACGGCGACCACGTCGAACGAACTGAGGTCGATCGAGGACGGCACCTCGTTGACGGACAGCACGGCCAGCCTGGGGATCGTCCGCCGCGTGAAGGCCTTGAGGTGGCGGCGAATTTCCGGTCCGCACAGCAGCACGGGGGACAGGCCCTGCTGCATCATCCGGTCGGCCAGCGGCATCAGGGTGCGGATCAGCTGTTCCGCCAGCCTGGGTTCGATGACCAGCCCGGACTTGCCGTCGCTGCGACGGATGTTGTCGGTGATCTGCGCTTCCAGCCGCGGATTGAGGCTGAGGACCGCCAGTTGGTCTCCGCCCGCCCTGAGATCGTGGCAGATACCGTGGTTGAGCTTTTGCCGCACCAGTTCGGTCAACTCGACATGGTCCTTGGTATGCCGGCCGACATCGACCAGGGTGTCGACGATCAGGTCGATATTGCGGATGGACACGTCTTCCGAAAGCAGGTTCTGCAGGACGCGCTGGATGTCGCTCACCGTCATGACCGCGGGAACGAGTTCCTCGATCAGGCCCGGCTGGCGGCCGCGAACCTCTTCCAGCATGGCCATGACGTGGGCCCGGGTCAGAAGCTGCGCGGCCTCGCTGCGCAGTATCTCGCCAAGGTGGGTGGTCAGCACGGTGACGGGGTCGACCAGGGTATAGCCGGTCCGTTCGGCCCGGTCGCGCAATTCGGCTTCGATCCAGACCGCCGCGATCCCGAAGGCCGGATCGCGGGTTTCGACGCCCGGCAGGGTTTCCTTTACGGCGGCCGTGCGGATGGCCAGCGTCTTGTCGGGATAGAGCTTCGAGCGGGCGTGGCGGGCGCCGTAGATCTGGATTTCGTAATCGTCGGCGCCGAGGTGTTGTCCGTCCTGGAAGGTCACGGCGGGGAAGGCGAAGCCGGACGCACGCTCCTGCTGCGCCCTGAGGGTTTCGATGCGCTCGCCGAGCAGCGGCTTCAGCGGGGTCCAGTGGACGCTGAGGTCCTTGCCCAGCAGGATCTGGATGGTGGCGCGGCCTTGTCCCGTGGTTTTGCCGGGCGAGGCGTCGTCTTCGGCCTGGCCTTCCGCGGCCGTTTCGATGGCTTTGGATTTCCGGCGCGCCGACAGCCAGAGCGCCACGGCCAGCGCGGCCAGGATGGCGATCGGCCATTTGGGCATGCCGGGAAGCAGCATCAGGACGAAGAGGGCGCCCATGACGATCAGCGGGATCTTGGGCACGGAGGCAAGCTGGGACAGGACTTCGGTGCTGAGCCTGCGGTCGGCCGAGGAGCGGGTGACGATGATGCCCGTCGCGGTCGAGATGATGAGCGCCGGGACCTGGGTGACGATGCCGTCGCCGATGGTCAGCAGGCTGAAGGTCTGCAGGGCCGTCAGCCAGTCCATGCCCATCTGCGCCACGCCGATGATCCAGCCGGCGATGATGTTGATCAGCAGGATGATGATGCCGGCGACGGCGTCGCCCTTGACGAACTTGCTGGCGCCGTCCATCGCGCCGTAGAAGGCGGCTTCCTTTTCGATGGCCTTGCGGCGGCGTTTGGCTTCGTCCTGGTCGATCAGGCCCATGTTCAGGTCGGCGTCGATGCTCATCTGCTGGCCTGGCACGGCGTCGAGGACGAAGCGGGCGGCGACTTCCGAGACGCGCTGGGCGCCCGAGGTCACGACGACATATTGCACGACCACCAGGATGAAGAAGACGACCAGGCCGATGACGAAACTGCCCTGGACCGCGAAGGCGCCGATGGAGCCGATGACCTCGCCGGCATGGGCCTGGGTCAGGATCAGGCGGGTGGCGGCGACGTTGAGCGACAGGCGGTAAAGGGTCGCGACCAGGAGAAGCGACGGAAAGGTCGAGAACGATACCGGCTTGTCCACATAGAAGGTCATCAGCAGGATGGTCATCCCGAAGGCGAAGTTCACGATGATCAGCAGGTCCAGCAGGACCGGCGGAATCGGCGAGAACAGGACCAGCAGGATCGCAATGACTCCGCCGATCAGGACCAGGTCGTGGTTTTTGGAGAAGAATGCCTTGATCATGATGCACGCGACTGAAGGGACGATTGCCGGCGCAGGCGCCGGTAGATTTGCGCGACCGCGCGGAAACAGGTTTCGGGGATTTCCCGGTCGATCTCGCAGCGGTGATAGAGGTTCCGGGCCAGTTCACGGTTTTCGATCGTGACCACGCCGTGGAGGAAGGCCATGCGTCTGAGGCGCAGCGCCATCTGGTCGGCCCCTTGCGCCACCACCTTTGGGGCGCTCATGGTCGCGGTGTCGTAGCGCAGAGCGACGGCGTAGTGGGTCGGATTGGTAATGAGGACGTCCGCGTTGCGGACGTTGCGCAGGCTTTTGCTCAGCTTGGCATATTCGCGGTGGACCTGGCGGCGGCGCTGCTTGAACCGGGGATCGCCCTCGCGGTCGCGGCTTTCGCGCCGGGTTTCCTGGCGGGTCATCCGCATGCGCTTGAAGAAGTCCTTGCGGGCGATCAGCTGGTCCAGCAGGGCCACGACCGCCGCCGCCCCGGCGAACAGGATCAGCAGCCGGAAGCCCGTGCGCGCCAGGGCATCGATCAGGCCGCCGGCGTCGGAAATGGCCGGCACCGTCATCTTGCGGGCGTCGAGAATGACCAGGATGGCCAGGGCCGTGTAGACGACGAGCTTGAAGACGTTCTTGCCGGTTTCGACGAACTGGCGCAGCGAGAAGACGCGCTTGAAGCCGTTCGCCGGACTGAGCCGGCTGAATTGGGGTGTCAGGGGCGTGAAGGAGAAGACGAAACCGGTCTGGACGATCTCGAACACCAGGACAACCACGAAGATGGTGCCGAACAGGAACAGCATCGGCTGGGCGATCGTCGCCAGCACGGTCGCGATCAGTTGCAGGCTTTCGTTCGGCCCCGACGCCAGGGTCGGGGCCGTGACGAAGGTTCGCCGGGCCGCCAGCGAGACCGAACCCGCCAGGCCCGGGCCGAACATCCAGAGGTAGCCGGCAAAGGCCACGAGGCTGGTCGCGAAGCCCAGGTCGAGGCCGCGCGCCACGGAGCCCTTCTGCCGCGCCTTGTTCAGCTTGAAGGGTGTGGGGGGCTCGGACTTGTTCTGATCTGACTGCTCTTCCATCACAACAAGCCGCGCACGGCCTCCAGCGTGATCGTCGACATGCGGGCCAGCAGGGCGCCGGAGGCCCCGAAGGCCGCCGGAAGAATGAGCAGCAGGAGCAGGGTCTTGACCTGGAAGCCCAGCACCAGGACGTTCATCTGCGGCACGGTTCGCGACAAGAGCGCAATGGCTGCGTCAGTCAGGAAGAGACAGAGGATGGCGCCGCCGGCCACCCCGAAGGCCGTTGCCGACAGGACGCCCAGAAACACCGTGATCCGCGCCAGGCCGTCGGGTTGCAGATGCCCGGTCCCGAGCGGGATGGCGCGCAGCGAGGCATCCATCATCCGCAGCAGGTCCTGATGGCCGCCCATGGCGAAAAAGACGGCCGCGGCGCCATAGGCGAACAGGGTGCCGACAAGGGGCATCTGGTTCTGGCTGGTCGGGTCGATAAGCATGGCGAGACCGAAGCCGGCCTGGATGTCGACCGTGCGGCCGGCGGCGTACAACATGCCGAACATCAGGTGGAAGGCCGTGACGAAGACGAGCCCCAGCAGCAGTTCACGCGCGGCCACGACGATCAGGTTGCCGACGCCAAGGTCGTCGATTCGTGCAGCGGCGGGATCGACGGCGACCAGGCACGCCGACACGCCCAGGCCGAACAGGACGCGGAAAAGGACCGGCGTCCGCACCAGGGAAAAGGGCGGGGCCAGGGCAAATACCGGCGACACCCGCAATCCGAGGAGCAGGCAGGCGCACACCTGATTGATGAAGCCGACCGACGCCATCGTGCCGTATCAGTTGGCCATGGATGGAATAAGGCGGATCATGGCCACGGCGAATTCGGCCACCTTGTGCACCATCCACGGGCCCGCCATCACCAGGATCAGGGCGGCGGTCAGGAGCTTGGGGACATAGCTGAGGGTCATTTCCTGCAACTGGGTGGCTACCTGAAAGACGCTGACCAGCAAGCCGACGATCAATACGGCGGCAAGAACCGGCGCGGATATGACTCCGGCATACCAGAAGAGCTGATTCATCAGCCCTGTCGCTTCGTCGGCACCCATAGGATTACGCCCCCCCGAACACTTATACCACCGGCCATAACGAATGGCCGTCGGTATTCGTTTTTTTAGCTCAAACGCCGCATGGCTCGCCGCCCACTAAGCGTTGTCCCGACGCTTCGCTCCTTGAGGACCACGAAGCGTTGTCCTGACGCTTCGCTCCTTGAG
>CAKZJB010000148.1 GCA_936940865.1 uncultured Asticcacaulis sp.
ACTGTGAAGTCGCCATATTTGCCGACGACGTTCTCGACCTTGAGCACGGTCTCGCCGCGGTTGTCCTCGTGGATGTCGCCGAAATGGTCGGCGGCCTTGCGCTCGTTGACCAGCGCCTGGGTATAGGCGTTTTCCGGCTTGTTGAGGATGTTCTCGGTCGTGTCGAGCTCGATCATCTTGCCGCCGCGCAGCACGCCCAGGGTAACCTTTTCGCCGACCTTGACGTCGGCAATGCGGCGCGTCAGCTCTGTCGGGCTCTTCACCGGCTGGCCATTGACGGTCTTGACGATGTCGCCCAACTGGATACCCGCCTTGTCGGCCGGGCCGCCCTTGGTCAGGTCCGCGATATAAGCCCCCGTCGTGTCGGACACACCCAGGGCGCCGGCGGCTTCGTCGGTCACCGGCATGATGGTCACGCCGATATAACCGCGCTCGATCTTCACGCCCTTCATCAGCTGGCTGGTGATCCGGTTGGCGACGTCGGCTGGAATGGCGAAGCCGACGCCTGCGTTCGCGCCCGACGGCGTGACGATCGAGGTGTTGACGCCGATCACCCGGCCGTAAAGGTCGAAGGTCGGGCCGCCGGAATTGCCCATATTGATGGCTGCGTCGATCTGGACGTAATCGACATAGTCGGCGCCTGAATCCTTGAGGTCGCGGCCATAGGCCGAAACGATGCCGGCGGTCGCCGTATTCGAGAAGTTGAACGGGTTGCCCATGGCGACGACCCAGTCGCCGACGCGCGGCTTACGCTCCAGTTCGAATCGTACGAACGGGAAGTCGTGCCCTTCGACCTTGAGCACGGCCAGGTCTGTGGCAACGTCGCGGCCGACAACGGTCGCCTTCAGTTGCTTGTCGTTATTCAGGACCACCGAGATTTCGGTCGCGTCCTGGATGACGTGGTTGTTGGTGACAACATAGCCGTCGGGCGAAATGAAGAAACCCGAACCGGCGCCGCGGAATTCCTGCTCCTTGGTGGCCGAACCGCCCTGGCCGCCGTCATCGTCACCCGGCAGGTCGAAGCCCGGCAGGGTGATTCCGCCGGCCGGAACCTTCTTCTTGCCCTTGATTTCGATCGAAACCACGGCGGGAGACACACGGTCGATCATGTCGGCAAACGACATGGGCGCGCCCGCCGGCGGCTTCACCGGGGTGACGTCGCCGGTCTTGATCAGCATTGCGCCGTCATAGCCGCCGATGCCAAGGCTGTGCTGGCCGATACCGGTGATCGCGGCGGCGGCAACACCAGCGCCGAGCGCCAGACCGACCACGGCGCCCGCGGCCGTCGACTTGTTCTTGATGATGGCGCTCAGGTCCAGTTTCCCCATGATCTCTACAATCGTCCTTGTGGTTCAGGATGTATGCGGCCAATCTGTGCTTTCCGGGCCGGGAATACAACAGCCCTCCCGCACAATTTCGCCTTCGCGCACAGTCTAACCAAATCGCTGAGGCAAAATCGTGACATAAATTCGAAATGTCGTGGCGAAGTTCATATGTTTTTCGTCAGGTCGTCGAGCCGCTTCTGCTCGGCCTCGCTGAGCGCATAGGCGCGCGTCTCGCTCCGCCGCCGCGTCATGATCAGCAAGGCCGCGATGCCGCCGATGACGATCAGCGGCGGCACGCCCCAGAGCAGCAGGTTGGACCCCGAAAAGCGCGGCCGGAACAGGACGTAGTCGCCATAGTGGCGGTAAAGGTCGGCCCGGATATCGGCGTCGGATCGCCCGGCCGCCACGGCCTGGCGGATTTCGCGCCGCATGTCGCCGGCGATCGCCGCGTCGGAATCCGCGATATCCTGCCCCTGGCAGGCGACGCACCGCACCTCGGTGAACAGTTTCTGCGCCCGCGCCTCGTCGGCGGCGGGACCGGCATAAGCCGCCATCGGGGCGGCCAGCAACAGGAAGGCAAGGAGCAGGCGCTTCATGCCACCTCCTCCGCCGCCGGACCGGGCTTCAGCGCCCGTGCCCGAGTGGCCACGGCCACCCGCAGGCGCCGGTCGCAGAGGCTCAGAACCCCGCCGAGCGCCATCAGTACGGGCCCAAGGAAGATCAGCCGCACCCACGGATTATAGAAGAAGCGGATCTGCCAGGCGGCCCGGCCGGCCTTGTCCTGTGGCTGGGCCATGACGACATAGAGGTCGCTGAGCGGCCGGAAACACAGCCAGACCTTGGACTGGACATCGTTCGACGCCGGATAGAAGCGGCGTTGCGGCCGCGCCTCGCAGACGCGGTGGCCCGAGGCGTCCGTAATCGCGAAAATTCCGCCCTGGGCGTCGTAATTCTTGCCTTCGGCCTGATAGGTGCCGGTAAAGGTCAGTTCGTAGGCCCCGAGCTTCGCCGTATCGCCGACCGCCATGACCTCCTGGAGGCTCAGTTTCGCATGGCTTTCGACCACGGCGCCGAGCACGAAGACGCCCAGGCCTATGTGGGCCAGCAGCATGCCGTGCGTGGCCAGCGGCAACCCCAGGAAGCGGCGGACGGGATGGCCGCCGCGCGTGCGTTCCCACACCAGCCGCAAAGAACCGAAAACCAGCCAGAAACCGGTAAGCAGGCCGACAAAATAGCCGGCCTCCGCCATGAAATCCGCGCCCTTATAGAGCAGAAGGCCTAACGCCGCGCACAGGGCGGCAACCGCAAAGGCGATGGCCAGGCGTTGCAGGACGCCCTTGAGATCGCTGCGCTTCCAGGACATCAGGGCCGAAATCGGCGCCACGGCCAGGCCCGCCACCATGATCGGACCGAAGACCAGCAGGTAATAGGGCGCGCCGACCGACATGGCGCGGTCGAACACCGCCTGCATCAAGAGCGGATAGAGGGTGCCCAGGAAGACCGAGGTCAGGGCCGCCGACAGGAGCAGGTTGTTCAGCACCAGCGACGCTTCGCGGCTGACGGGGGCGAACAGGCCGCCGGGCGCCAGGTTCGGCACGCGCAGGCCGTAGAGCGCGAACCCGGAACCGGCGGTGACAAACAGGATCGACACCAGCAGGATGCCGCGCTGCGGATCGACCGCGAAGGCATGGACCGAGGTCAGAAGCCCGGAACGCACCAGGAAGGCCCCCATCATCGAGAAGGTGAAGGCCAGGATCGCCAGGAAGACCGTCCAGGCCTTCAAGGCGTCGCGCTTTTCCATGACGATGGCGCTGTGCAGCATAGCGGTCGCCGCCAGCCACGGCATGAAGGAGGCGTTTTCGACCGGATCCCAGGCCCACCAGCCGCCCCAGCCCAGTTCATAATAGGCCCAGAAGGCGCCGAGCGTGATGCCGACCGTCAGGAAACTCCAGGCCACCAGCACCCACGGCCGCACCCAGCGCGCCCAGGCGCGGTCGAGCCGGCCTTCGATCAGGGCCGCGACCGCGAAGCTGAAAACCACCGAAAAGCCGACATAGCCGAGATAGAGCATGGGCGGATGGAAGGCCAAAGCCGGATCCTGCAGCGCCGGATTGAGAGACAAACCCTGCACCGGCGCGGGATCGAGGCGGCCGAGCGGATTGGAGCTGAAGAGGGTAAAGCCGGTAAAGGCGGCCCCCAGCAGCCCCTGCACGCCCAGCGCCTTGTGGCGCAGGCTGGCGGGCAGGCCCTGGCCGAGCAGCGTGATCAGCGCGCCATAGACCAGAAGAATGGTGCACCACAAAAGCATGGAGCCCTCGTGGCTGCCCCAGGCGCCCGAGATCTTGTACAGAAGCGGCTTGTCGGTATGCGAATGCTCGTAGACGTTCACCACCGAGAAGTCGGAGCGGATAAAGGCGACGATCAGGATGATGAAGGATGCGGCGATGGCGATTGCCGCCGCGAGCGAGATACCTTCTGCGTACCGCTCGATGCCACGCATCGTTTTCACCTGTCCGGCGGCCACGACTCCGGCCTGGACGGCGCTGAGCACGAAGGCCGCCGTCAGACAGAACACGCCGATTTCGGTGATCGAAATATTCATTGTGCTACGGTCGGTGTTGGGCTGAAATTATTCGGCGCTCCCCGTTTACGGGGAGGGCTGAAGACATTCAGACCTTTCCGTCGGCGAACGTAATTCATCAGAACGGTTTTTCCGCCTTGGGCGCTTCGGGCGCCGTGCCGGGGCGCCATTCGCCCTGTTTCTTCAGCGCGTCGGACACATTCTTGGGCATGTATTTCTCGTCGTGCTTGGCCAGAACCTGGGTGGCCGAAACCGTTCCGGACCCGGTCACCGCGCCTTCGCAGACCACGCCCTGCCCCTCGCGGAACAGGTCCGGCAGGTCGCCATGGTACACGACGGGAACCGACTGCAGCTTGTCCATGACGGTGAAACGGACCGTACCGTCCGCGGACTTCAGCACACTGCCGGCCTGCACCAGCCCGCCCAGACGGATGACCCGGCCGGACGGCACGTGCGCGGCCAGCAATTGCGCCGGGGTATAGAAATAGACCACCGTGCCTTTCAAGGCATAGAGACTGAGGCCGACAGCCCCGCACAGCAGCGGCGCGGCGATCAGGAAGACCGTCAGGCGCCGGCGCGCCTTCACCGATTTCGGCCAGAAACCCATTACCGCCCTCCCGTATTCTCTGCGCCGACCGCGCCCTGCGCCCGCGCAAGGATCGACTGCGCGATATCGGGCCGGTCGCGATAATGCGCCTTCATGTCGGCCTCTGCCTTTGCGCGCGCCGCCGTGTCGCCCAGTACGTCATACGAACGCAGAAGGCGCGCCCAGCCGTCGGCATTTTCCGGATCAGCCTTCAGTTGCGCCGCCAGCCCCGACACCATGCCGCCGATACGGGCCTTGGTCGCCGCCTCGGCCTTTTCGGCGATGTCGACGGCCTTCAACTGATCGGCCACGACGGTGCGGCGCACGTCGTCCGGCGCCAGCCCCGCCAGCGCCGCGGCGAAGTCGGCACGCGCGGCGTCGTATCGGCCGGCATCGAGGTTCATGCGGCCGAGATAGTAGTGGGCGCGGGTATCGGTCGGATCCATCGCCAGCGCCTTGTCGAAGGCTGTCTTCGCATCGCCGCCGACCTTGCCGCCCGAGATGAAGGTCAGGGCCTCGCCCAGCTCCGACCACTCGGCGAAATGCGCGGGCGCCAGGCTTTCGGCGCGCTCGAATTCCTTGGCGGCCAGATAGGCGTGCCCGGCCAGCATGTCCTTGCGCGCCAGGAAGGTCCAGAAGACCGGATCCCTGGCATTGCGCACGACGCCCTGGCGCAGGACGGCCGCCAGAACCTCCGGCGAAACGTCATCCGGATTTTGTTGCGCGGCATGCGTCCAGGCCTGTAGACGGGCCTTGTAGGGCTGGTCGGGAATCAGCGGGCGCCCGGCGAACAGCAGGTAGACCACGAAGGTCACCGCCGCCGTCCCGAAGATCAGGCCGGCGGCCAGCCTGGGGCGCGCGGTCGCGGATGGCGCGGCTTCGCTCTCGGCCTTGAGAAGGGCGCGCGCCGCCTCGACGCGCTCTTCATGGCCCAGCTCGGCATCGATCTCGCCGCTCTGTTCACGCCGCTCCACATCGGAGACAAAGGCGGCATACAGCGCCTTGGCGTGCTGGAGGCCATCGCCGGGCGCGCGCCGCTGCCACAGGGCAACGACGCCGACCAGCATGGCGGTAATCAGGGCGCAGGCGGTGGCGAGAAGAAGCATCGAGCCGGATATAGAACACTATGCGGAAAAATGTGAGCGGTTTCGGCCGCACAGGATCGCGTTTTCACTGTAACACAGGGGTATTGCCTGCGAATTTGACCCAGGACAACGCACAGCGTCCCCTGCGACAAGGCGTCGCAGATATAACGATCTCCAACAACGATCGATTGCTGTTGGCAAGGACGCCATTCTTTTCGTTGTATCAGGCGGCGTTCGGCTTCGGCGGACTGTTGACGTTGGACGACGCGATGCGGCGGCGGGCCACCACGGCCTTTTCCTCGCCGCACAGGGCCTGCATCAGATCGGTCGTCAGCTCGAAAAACTGCATGACGGGTTCGGTTTCGAACGGATCCTCACCATTGGCGATGTCCAGCAGGCTTTCGAAATAGGAATCGAGCATGCCCTCCAGCGTCTGCACCGTCTTGGAATGCAGCGAGGCGAAGCCGCCGGAATTGGCCGTGGCGCGCACCTCTCGGATAAAGGCGGCGACGTTGGCCGCCTTGGTCACGGCTTCGGGCTTCGGGAACTTTTCGATGCGCGGCACGTCCTTCTTGACGCGGCCGTAGACACGCTCGGTCTTGAGCGGCAGGGCGTCCTGGAAAACGCGTTCCGCGCCCTTCAGCTGGCTTTCGACCATGTCGGCGATCTGCTTGTGCGCGTCGCCGATGCGCTTGCCCCACGGGCCGTCGCGCGACAGTTCGATATAGGTCGCAAAGGATTGAAGCTGGTTGAGCACCCGGGCCACGCGGTCTCCGGCGCCTTGCAGGTCGTCTCCACCCTTCGACGCGGAAGCGCTCTTGCCCGACATGAAAGCCTTGAGGTCACCGAGGCTTTCAGCAATGCGGTCGAGGATGCGCTCGCCGAATTCCGCCAGTTCCGACTCAGCCAGGAAGCGGTCGTTGGGCCGGTCGGAGACGGTGGCGACGAACTTGATGATCTGTGCGCCGTCTTCCAGGTTGGCGAACAGGATCTCCATGAAGCGCGTGCCGCCTTCGTCGGAGATGGCGCAGGCGTCCTTGAACATCAAACGCAGGGCCGCGGCCTTTTCGGCATCGATGCGCCCCATCAGTTCCGGCAGGCGCGCCAGAACGGCGCGCGAGATGCGATGCAGGTCGAGATAGTTGGCGAATTCCGCGATTTCGGCCTCATCGCCGCGCTCGCGCTTCGAGGGCAGTATCTCGTCCGGGTGTTCGCGCAGGATCGCGGCGCCAGCCGTCACCAGGCGGAAGAAGACAACCGGGGTCGGATCCTCGGGGCGCAGGCCGCGCAGGGCGTAGCGCGCCTCCTGGTAAAGTTCGGGTTCGCGCTTTTCCAGGGACCGCCACAGATTGTCGAGCAGCCATTCCGGGAATTCGACCGCGTCGAGACCGTCGGAACGGCTTTCGAACAGGGGCATGAACGGGGCGAACACCGCATCGCGGGCGTTGCGGAATTCGCGTTCCACCATGATCATGTCGCGGACTTCGATCAACGCGGGGTCCTTGGTGACGCCGAGCGCCAGTTCCAGCGAGCGCAGAGAAGCTTGCGGCAAAGTCCTGATGAGACTCCGAAGCAAATGAAGCCGCTTGTCTGCGATTACGCCCATGGAGATGAACCAGTCCCGGCAGTCCGAAAGGGACTGTGCATCCGAAATGATTAGGGAGGTTCGGTTAATTTTCTCTGACGGTAACCAAAGGCCGCTTTCCACCGGATTTCCGAGAGATTGCATAGAGAAACGCAACGCTACCCAACGGTATTTTCCATCATTCCGGGAAGACGGATTTTCACCTTCAGTCCCCCCAGGGCCGCGCGCTCGAACTTCAACTGCCCGCCATAGGCCCGCACCAGTTCGTCGACGATCGAAAGGCCGAGCCCGGTGCCGGGAACGCTTTCGTCGAGACGCGCGCCGCGTTTCAGCACCTCCTCGAAACGGGATTCGTCCAGACCCGGCCCATCGTCCTCGATCGACAGGCTTAGCACCTGTTCGTCTTCGATAAATTCGGCGGTAATCCGGATACGCCGCTTGCACCAGATGCAGGCGTTTTCCAGGAGATTGCCTGCGATTTCCTGGAAATCCTGGCGTTCGCCGCGGAAGCTGAGGCCTTCGGGCGCGCGCCAGTCGATGATCACGCCTTTCTCCTGGAAGACCTGTTCCAGCATGACCGCCATTTCGTCGAGCACCGGCTCGACCGGCGTCCGTTCGCCCAGCGTCTGGGCGCGCGCCGCCGCGCGGGCGCGCCGCAGGTGATGGTCGACCTGGCCGCGCATGGTTTCGGTCTGCTTGCGCACGGTTTCAGGCAGTGCCCCATCGGCGTCGCCGGCCGCCGTCAGCAGGACGGACAAGGGCGTCTTGAGCGCGTGCGCAAGATTGCCGACGTGCATGCGCTGGCGCTCCATCATCTCCTGGGCGTCGTCGAGAAACGCGTTGATCTGCCGCGCCACCGGCGTGATTTCGGCCGGGTAGGTCTTGACGATGCGCTGCTGCTCGCCGCGCTGAATGCCGGCGATCTCGCCCGTCAGGTCGAACAGGGGCCGCAGGCCGATGCGGACCTGGAAAAAGATCGACAGCAGCGAACCGATCGCCAGGATCAGCAGGGCCAGGGCCGTAACCAGGCCGAAGGTGCGCACGTCCTTGTCCATCGGCCCGCGGTCCTCGGCGGCGATGAAGAGGAAGTTCCTGCCGCTGATAACGGAAAAGCGCGCGGCAATCCGAAGATATTGCCGCTGCGGCCCCGTCTCGTTGTAGTAGGCGACGTCGTCTGGTTTCTTTTGCAGCGTCGCGAGAATGGCCTCCGGCACGGTCAGGTTGACGTGCCAAAGGGACCGCGAACTGGCGCGCGGGACGACCTGCCCGCTCACCACCTCGCTGACCTGCCAATACAGGCCCGAATAGGTGAAATTGGCGCGCGCATCGGAAATAGGCGGGGTGACGCTGCCGTCCGCTTCCAGATTGGTCCCGGCCAGGAGATTATTGCTGATCTGGCTGACATTGACCTGGAAACGCTGCAACGCCGCTTCATGGAAGAACATGGTCAGGGCAATAGCCGTGATGACCAACGAGAAAATGAACCATGCCGAGGCCAGGCGAATCAGCCGACCGACCAGCGAGTTGCGGCCGTGGATCAGCCGCGAAAACGCCTTGCCGATCCACTGTTGCGGTGTCACAGGCTGCCGACTTCGTCGTGCAAGGGTTTGAGACGATAGCCCAGGCCACGCACGGTCTCGATCCGGTCATTGCCGATCTTCTTGCGCAGGCGCCCCATGAAGACCTCGATCGTATTGGAATCGCGGTCGAAATCCTGATCGTAGAGATGCTCGACCAGCTCGGTGCGCGAAATCACGCGATTCTGATGCAGCATAAGATAGTGCAGCAGGCGGTATTCAAGCGACGTCAGCCGCAGCGGTTCGCCGTTGACCGAGGCGCGGGCGGCACGCGGATCGAGACGAAGGCCACCACAGACCAGCAGCGGCTGGGCATGGCCGGCCGCCCGGCGAACGAGCGCCCGCAGACGCGCCAGCAGCTCTTCGGTATGGAACGGCTTGGTCAGGTAATCGTCGGCGCCGGCGTCGAAACCGGCGACCTTGTCGCTCCAGGCGCCGCGGGCCGTCAGGATCAGGACCGGCGTCGCCTTGCCTTCGCGCCGCCAGCGCTCCAGCACCGACACGCCATCGATCTTGGGCAGGCCGAGGTCGAGAATGATACAATCATAGGGCTCGGTATCGCCCAGAAAGTGGGCTTCCTCGCCATCGGGCGCGTGGTCGACCACGTAGCCGGCATCGGACAGCGACGCCTTCAGCTGGCGCGACAGGTCGGGATCGTCTTCGGCAAGCAGGATACGCAAGGCTTTGGCTTTCTCTGATATAGACCGGGCGCGGCAAGCGGCCCTTATCGTTCGCCGACGATGCGGCCGGAGTCGGTATCGACCAGCAGGTCGACGCGGCCCCGTTCGGTGGCGACGCGCACCCAGAAGATTGAGCCGCTTTGCTGGCCTGCGTCAAGAACGCGGCCGCGGCTCGACGCAATGTCGATGGCGCGATTGATGCGGTTGTCCCTGCGGTCCTCGCCGCCCCGGTCACGGTCGCGGCCATTGTTGTTCCAGCGGCCGTCGTCGCGGTTGTCCCTGCGGTCGTCGTCGTCATGGCGGCGCCAGCGGTCCTGGTCGGCATCGAGCACGGCATTGATGACGGCGCCGATCTTGACCCCCATCACAGCCTCGGCCGCAACCGGCCGAGCCGCCGCCTGCGAGGCAGGCGCGCAGGCGATCAAGGCCATAGCGAAAAAGATGCAAATCCGTTTCATGCCGGTGACCTTAGAGGGCTCCACCTGAATATTAGCTGAACGGCGATATCAAAACGGACATATTTTCCGCGACGCGGAAAACAGCCGTCATTTCTTCCGCGAGGTCACGCTGGGCGTATAGGGCGCTTGCTCGCGCCAGCGTTTGGCCAGTTCGGTCAGCTCGCTGTAGAACGGCTCAGGCTTGGTGTCCGGCAAGGCGATGGCAATGTGCGCGAACAGGTCGCCGCGCGCGTCCCTGGCCCCGTCCTTGACGAAGCCGCCACGGCCTTTCAGCCGCAGAACCGCGCCCGAATTGGTGCCGGCGGCGATGGTGACGCTGACCGGCCCGTCGGGCGTCGGCGCCTGGATCTTGCCGCCCAGAAGCGCATCGGGCAAGGACACGAACAGATCCATATGCAGGTCGTTGCCGTCGGTGCGGAAAACCGGATGCGGCTTGACCGACAGTTCGGCCAGCACATCGCCCGGCGTCCCGCGCCCGCCCGGCGCCGGCGAGCCCTGGCCTTTCAGGCGCAGGGTCTGGCCGTCGCGGCTGCCCTTGGGAATGGCCACGTCGACAGTCCGGCCGTCCGACAGCAGGACACGGCGCGTATTGCCGACGATCGTGTCGAGAAGGTCGACCTCCAGCCTGATCTTGACGTCGGCGCCTTTCTGCGGCGCCCCCTGCCCGAAGCCGCCACCGCCAAAGCCGCCGCCACCGGCCCTGCGCCCGCCGCCGAACATGTCGAAAATATCCTCGAAGTCCATGCCTTCGAAGCGGCCATTACCGCTGCCGCCGCCGAAACCACCGCCACCGAAGCCTCCGCCGCCCGCGCCGCCACCGAAGCCACGATAGATCTCGCGGCCGTCGGCGTCGATCTCGCCACGGTCGAAGCGCTTGCGCTTGTCGGCGTCCTTCAGGAAGTCATAGGCCGCGGTCACGCGTTTGAAGCGTTCCTCAGCCGCCTTGTTTCCCTTGTTCTGGTCGGGATGCAGTTCCTTGGCCAGCTTGCGGAACGCCTTCTGGATATCGGCGTCGCTGGAATCGCGCTTGACGCCCAGTTCGCTGTAAGGATCGGTAGCCACGTAAAAAAAGTCCTCCTCGGGCAGAATGTTGTCCTATCGGGAAAGTTTTCAAGTGGCAAGGTCGCCAGGGCGACCTTGCCACTTGATTGTTTTGCCTGGCGCGGCGAAGCCGCGCTGGTACGGCGCATCAGCGCCGGCGCGCAGTCGCGCTTGCCGAGCCGCTTCGCAGGGCTCGGAAATTCGAGCGTGTGACTCATTAACCCTTTCCGGAAACCGGGTTTAAAGCGTATTTGGGTATAGTCAGCGGCAATGGCTGGTATTGCGACAGGCTGGGGACGGAAAAAGGCATGGCTGATGGCCATGACCGTGGCCGCGTTCGCGCCCATCTGCGTATCCGCCAGCCCCGACGGCCTGACCGAGACCGCCGTCAAGCGCTATTTTCTGGCCCAGGCCGATGCACGCTGCCACCTGCTGTCACCGGCGGCCGGCATGGCGGTTACCGCCGGCTATCTTCAGGCCCGCAACGCCTCGATCCGGTCGAGCGGAACCATGGGGACGCTGGCGCCGTGGCTCGAACAGGCCCGCACAGCCGCGGCCAACGCACCCTGCGACGCCCCCGAACTGAGATCCGCCGCGGCCCAGGCCCAGGATGCCTATCGCGGCTTCGTCACCCGGCCCCATCTCGACCTCGGCGGCTGGAGCGGCAACCGCGCCTACCCGGACAAAGCCGCCTGGCGGCTGGCCCAATATCGGTCGGCGGCCGGCGCCGACGCCGTCCTCGGCTTATACGGCACGCTCGACGACGCCCGTTTCGTCGTCATGGCGCGTTTCACCGACGGCGCGCGCCCCTATTCCGCGCGCCTTCTGGTTCGCAATGCCGAGGTGGTGAGTTCGGGCCTGATCAACCGGTCGCCGCGCGACGTCACGGCAACCGCCCCCGTCGGCTTCACCCCGGCCACCACGCTCGGCTTCACGGCGCGCGACGCCGCCGACGTCCAGGTGGCGCTCCGGCCCGAGATCCACAGCAACGACGCGGGCTTTTCGCTGACAGGCGCCTATGTCGGCAAGACGGCGGCGGATGACGCCGTGCGCTTCGACCTGCCGACCGCCGCCTGGCGCGCCATGGCGCCGCTGGATCCGCGAGAGGACGTGGTTGTGGAATTCGACTGCGACGACGGCCCACGCTACATGCGCTTCGAAGTCGGCGACTTCCTGACAGGCCTGACCTTTGTCCGCCTGCCGTCACCCTACGGTCAGCCCATCTGAATTTCTATCCATACCGGCGCATGGTCGCTGGTCTTCTCCCACCCCCGCACTTCGCGGTCGACGCCGGCGCGCTTAAGGCGCTTCGCCACCGCCGGACTGAGCAAGAGGTGATCGATCCGCAGCCCCGCGCTGCGCCGCCGGCGGTGGCGCAGATAGTCCCAGACGGTGTAGATCCGCTCGTCCGGATGGAGCGTGCGGATCGCATCGGCGGGAAATTTCTCGTCGGGCGCCCTGCAGGCAGTCGGCCGTTCACGCCGTTGACGTTATATGTGGCGATGCGCATGCCCCGATAGGACCGGAGCATGGCATAAACGGGCAAGGCGTGAAATTACGCCGCGGATCAGGCCGCCATGCGGTGCCAGACCTCCTGGTCGACCTTGCTGGCATTCAGCATGCCCATCATCTGCTGCTGGTACATGGCGCCCAGCACGACATCATTGATCGATTTGAACTCGGTTTCCACCGTTTCCGGCGGGCCGCCCGCCGTCGTGGCGAAGAACTGCGCCGCATTGACGCGCGGGCGCTTCAAGGTGATCAGGTAGGCCAGACGCTTGGCGCGCTCGGGATTCCTGCGATGAGCCGCGGCGTCCTGCGCGAACATTTCCTGCCCCAGATACGCGACATACTCGATAGTGAGCGCGGCAAAGCGTTCATCGTCGAGCGGGTGGCTCATGCGCTCGGTATCGATGTCGAGGATCAGGTCGTTCAGCAGGAAAAACAAAAGCAACACCTTACGTCGTGGACTATGACGGCCACAATACACGCAAGGCTTTCATGTTCTGTTGAAAGACAGAGTTAATCCTCGTAAATCATCGCTTTACAACGACGGATCGACGCGCTCGGTCAGGAAATGCCGGCCTTCCACATCCTCGATCTCGACGACCCACAGGTCGGGATCGTAGCGCAGCTGCCGCTGGATCCACGCATCGATGTCCGGCTCGTTCACCGTCTCGACGGGCCGCATCCACACCGTGTCCTCGCCCGTCTGGGCTTCCCGCAGGACATAGGCGTCGCGCGTGCGCAGGTTCAGCACCTTGACCAGCACGGCGCCGAACCGCGGATGGCCCTTGCGCGCGATAAAGGCGAAGGATCCCGCCTGTTCGACACGGCGGACCAGGGCGCCGGCCCAGATATCGGTTGACAGAAGCATGCTCCGAACTGGGCCCGCGACGCCGCGAAGTCAATAGGCATAAAAAAGGCGGCACAGGGAGTGTGCCGCCTTCCCGTTTGGATGGTCCGCGTCTTACGGATTGGTCGGGGTATAGACCGACTTGCCGCCCGAGGTGATGCCGGACCACTGCTGGCGAACCATGGTCTTCACGCTGGCGGGCATCGGCACATAGTCGAGGCTTCCAGCATTTTCGTCGCCGTTCTGATAGGCCCAGTCGAAGAATTTCAGCACGGCGGCGCCGGCCGCGGCATTCCTCTGGTCCTTGTGCACCAGGATGAAGGTCGCGCCGGTGATCGGCCACGCGTCCTTGCCCGGCTGGTCGAGCAGCAGCAGATAGTTGCCGGGCGCCTTGGTCCAGTCGGCGCTGGCGGCGGCGGCCGAGAACGACGCCGCGGCCGGCTGCGGATAGTTGCCGGCCTTGTTCTTCAGCAGCGCAAAGGGCGCATTGCTCTTCTTGGCATAGGCATATTCGACGTAGCCGATCGATCCGGCCGTCTGCTTGACGAAGGCGGCCACCCCGTCATTGCCCTTGCCACCGAGCCCGACGGGCCATTGAACCGTATCCGAAGCGCCGACCTGGGTCTGCCATTGCGGCGACTGCGACGCCAGGTAGGTGGTGAACAGGAAGGACGTGCCAGACCCGTCCGAGCGGTGCACGACCGTGATCGGGACCGGCGGCAGCGTGACGCCCGGATTGAGGGCGGTCAGGGCCGGATCGTTCCAGGTCTTGATCTTGCCGAGAAAGATGTCGGCCAGCACCGGCCCGGTCAGCTTTAACTGCCCGGCCGCGATGCCCGGCAGGTTGATCATCGGCACGACACCACCCATGACCGTCGGGAACTGGTAAAGGCCGTTCTTGTCGAGGTCCTCCGGCTTCAGCGGCTTGTCGCTGGCGCCGAAGTCGACCGTGCCGGCTTCGATCTGGTTGATGCCGCCGCCGGAGCCGATCGACTGGTAGTTCAGGCCGGTGCCGGTCTTGTCCTTGTAGGCGGCCGCCCACTTGGAGTAGATCGGGTACGGGAAGGTGGCGCCGGCGCCGGAGATGAACATCTTCTGGCCGGTGAGCAGATAGTCGTCACCATCGCGTTCAGCACGGGTGGTGAGGGCTGCGGCATCCGAACCGCAGGCGGGTTCGGTCAGGCAATAGGAGGCGAGGATTTCGCCGGCGCACAGGCGTGGGAGATAGTTTTCCCGCTGTTCCGCACTGCCGTGCTTGTCGATCATCGTCGCGACCATGTTGTGGATCGACATATAGGCAGAAATCGCAGCGCATCCCCTGGCCAGCGCTTCGTAGATGAGAACGGCCTCGATCCGGCCAAGACCGGAGCCGCC
This sequence comes from uncultured Asticcacaulis sp., assembly GCA_936940865.1. GTDB lineage: Bacteria > Pseudomonadota > Alphaproteobacteria > Caulobacterales > Caulobacteraceae > Asticcacaulis. The sequence goes on from CAKZJB010000148.1 coordinate 14,649, forward strand.
GTGTTCCTCCGACACCATGATGCCGCCGAGACCAAGGGCTGCGGCATTGCGGATGACATCGACAGGAAAGTGCTTTGACTGGTCCCACTCCAGCGCCTGCGGCGCGATCTCGTCGCGGGCGAAATTTTCGGCCATCTCGCGGATGGCGGCCTGTTCTTCGGTGAGTGAAAAATCCATGGGTTCAATCCATTGTCTCAAGAGCAAGGGCGGTCGCCTCGCCGCCGCCGATGCAGATTGCGGCCATGCCGCGCTTCAAACCGTAGTGTCGGAGTGCGGCGAGCAATGTCACGAGAATGCGCGCGCCCGACGCGCCGATCGGATGGCCGAGCGCGCAGGCGCCGCCATGGATGTTGACCTTGTCATGCGGCAGGTCGAG
>CAKZJB010000149.1 GCA_936940865.1 uncultured Asticcacaulis sp.
GCCTGCGCCCGCCTGGACGTAAATGTTGCGGTCCTTGAACAGGGCCGTACGCAGGACGATACAGACGTCGACCGCACCGGAAGACGAGATATAGCCCGCGCCGCCGCCGTAACCCACGCCACGCTTGACGTCTTCGAGTTCGTCGATGATCTCCATGGCCCGCACCTTGGGCGCGCCCGAAAGCGTGCCGGCCGGCAGCGCTGCCAGCAACGCATCGATGGGGTCGAGATCGGCCGGCGCATCGCCTTCGACATTCGACACGATGTGCATGACGTGGCTGTAGCGTTCGATGATGAACTTTTCGGTGACGCGCACACTGGCGGGCCTGGCGACCCGGCCGACATCGTTGCGGCCGAGATCCAGCAGCATCAGATGTTCCGACAATTCCTTCGGATCGGCCAGCAATTCCTTTTCCAGGGCCTTGTCCGCCTCCGGCGTCTTACCGCGCGGGCGCGTCCCGGCGATCGGGCGAATGGTCAGCTTGCCGTCGCGGATGCGTACCAGGATTTCCGGGCTGGACCCGGCCAGCTGGAAGTCGCCGAAGTTGAGATAATAAAGGTAGGGCGACGGGTTGTGCCGGCGCAGGGAGCGATAGAAGGCGAACGGATCGAGCGGGTAGGGCGCTTCGAAGCGGTGGCTTAAGACCACCTGGAAAATGTCGCCGGCGGCTATGTATTCCTTGGCCTTGCCGACCATATCCTTGAACGCGATCGGCGAGGTCGGAGAGGCCAGTGGCTCCTGGCTGTACTGGCGCGGCGCGGGCTGGGCCGCCAGCGGCACGCGCAGGTCGGCTTCGATGGCATCCAGGCGATCGCAGGCGGCGCTGTAGGCGTCCTGGGCCGACTGTCCCGTGTCCGGCCACACCGGCGAAGCCAGCAGGATTTCGTGCGCCACGTTGTCGAAAACACAGATGACGCTTGGGCGGACCAGCACGGCGTCCGGCAAGGACAGGGGATCGGGATTGGCCTGTCCCAGCGGCTCGAACAGGCGGATCATGTCGTAGCCGAAGACGCCGAAAATGCCCGACACCATCGGCGGCAGCCCTTCCGGGATTTCCATGCGGTTGGCGGCGACGAAGGCACGCAAACTATCGAGCGTCGGCAGGCTTTCGGCCGCATACCTGCCGGCCGCGATATCCGCTCCGCACGCCAGTTCGGCCCTTTCACCGAAACAGCGCCACACCTGATCGGGTTCCAGCGTGAGGATCGAATAACGGCCCGACAGGGCGCCGCCTTCGACCGATTCGAACAGGAAGCTGAACGGACGCTGGCGGCCGAGCTTGAGATAGGCCGAGACCGGCGTTTCGACGTCGTCGATCAGCGTCCGCCAGATCACATAGGGCAGGCCGGCATTGTACTGCTTTTCGAAGGCGCTTTGTGTCGACTGGGAACTCAACTTTTGCGAGGCGGTTGCGGTCACGGCTTCTTCGGCGTGTCGCCGTCCTTGCTATCGGCTGCCGACACACCCAGAGCCTGAAGCGCCAGGCTGGGATACATCTTCGGCTTGATCGTATTGCGCGCCGTCGTCTGGGTCAGGGTGAACATGTCGCCCGCGAAGGACCGCGCCATTTGCGGACGGATGACGGCCGCCTGGGTATTGATCGTATTGGCGTCAGGCAGATGCGTGGCATCGACCCGGCCGACGAGGAAGGCGGCCTGACCGACCTGCATCTGGAAGGCTTCGCCCGGCTTGGCGTAGAAGATGCGTCCCGCCATCTGCCCCATGGTCTGCTGGGCCTTGTTGCGGTCGAGATTCGCCATCGTCTTCACAGGAAGAAGCTTCATGTCGGCGGCGACCTTGGCCAGGGGTTCGCCCTTGTTGACACGGTCGGCGGCCTTCTGGGCGGTATCGCCGAGCGACACCTGCAGCTTCTGGATTTGCCAGCCCTTGACCAGGTCGCCGCGGATCGCTTCCATCGGCGGCGCGGCGGCCGGCTTCACGCTGATCAGCTTGAGCGCGAAATACTGGCCGTCGCCGAACTCCTCGACCTCCGAAACCGCCCCCGGCTGCAGGGCGTAGATCGCCTTGACGACCTGCGGGAAGCGCTGCTGGTATTCCTGGTTCCAGCCCTGTTGCGTCATGACGCGGCCGTCCTGGGTCATGTCGGGCAGCGGCGTAGCCTTCAGGCCCAGCTTCTGGACCGTGGCGTCGAAGTCCTGCCCGGCATTAAGGGCATCGGCCAGCTGGTGCGAAACCTTGTTGAGCTGGTCCTTGGCGCGCTCGGTGCGCAAATCCGCCAACAGCTTCGGCTTGACGCTTTCGAACGACGGCGTCGAGCCGATGGTGATATTGCCCATGCGGACGACCGCGATGCCGAGATCACCCTGGATCGGACCGGACACCTGGCCGCTTTGCATCTTGAAGGCGGCGTCGCCCAGCCTGGCATCGGATACGCTCGACTGCGGCTTGTTGTCGTAGGTGATGACGGTGCCCTTGTTCGCCTTGGCCACGACGTCCGGCGACTGGCCGGCCTTGAGGGCGGCGGAAATGGCATTGGCTGCAGCCATGTCGGGCGCCGTAACCTCGACGAAAGAGCGCGTTTCCGGGACGCGAAGCGTCGGCAGTTGCGCCTCATAGGCCTTGCGCAGCTCTGCGTCGCTGACCTGAACCGAGGCTTCGAACTGCTGCGGCGACAGAACCACCATTTCGGCCTTTCGAGTTTCCGGCACGGTCAGGATGTCGAGGTGCGACTTGTAGAAGGCCGCTATGTCGGCGTCGGTCGGCTGGGGCAGGGCGTTCATGTCCGGCTGTACGATCGTGAAGCTGAAGTCGCGCGTCTGCGCGCCCAGCGCGGCCTCGGTCAGGGCGTAGATGCGCGGGGACTTGAGGCCGGCGACGGCGGCGTTGCTGAACTGCTGCTTGGCGATTTCGTCGGCGATCTGTTCCTCGACGGTCTTGGAATCGAGCTGCCGCTGGGCCAGGGCCTGTTGATAGGTGGTCTTGTCGAAACGGCCCGTCGCCGGATTGACGAAGATCGGCACCTGGCTCAGCTGGTCGACGACCAGCTTGGCCGACGCGATAATGCCCTGCTTGTCGAACCAGGCCGCCAGCGCTTCCTGGCCGGCAAGCTGGTCGAGCATCTGGGTATGCTGCTTCTGGGCGACGAACTCTTCGTTGGTAAAGCCCTGGCCGTTGTGTTCCTGGGCGTACTGCTGCTTGTAGCGGTCGAACATGGTCTTGAATTCAGCCACCGTGATGCCGCGGTTACCAGCGGTCACCACATTATTGGTGCCGACACCATTGAACACGTCACGCAGGCCGAAGACCGCGAAGGACGCGATCAGAAGCCCCATCAATAGGGTGAACACCTTCGATTTGGTGAACTCGCGGAAGATGCTGATCATGTGCTCAGGTCCAGGTCCTTGCAGGGCGGCGGGCGTTTGCGCCCACTCAATTTCAGATTATGGCATAATGCCGAATTCAGGATAGCGTCTCTTACGGCACGATCGTCACCGTTTCAAAGAGAATTTGCGCCAGAAGACCGAAATGTGCTCCCTTCATTAAGGTTTTTCTTGGCCCCGGCGCCGTTCCCGGTCTATGTTTTGCACTGCGTCATAGCCGGACACTGACGGGCCGAGCCACCGGCCGTCCTGCGGGCGCATTCAAAAACACAAAACAACACGAGCCCAATGCCACATCGACACCTGATCGCGGCCAACTGGAAAATGAACGGTCTCAAGGACCACATTCCGGTCGCCCGCGCCATCGCGGAGGGAAGCCGCGACTATCACGCGCGCGTCGCCCTGTTTCCGCCCGCGACCCTTTTGCCCCGCCTGGCCGACGCCCTTGCCGGCAGCCATGTCATTCTCGGCGGCCAGGACTGCCATCATGCCGACTCCGGCCCTTTTACCGGCGATATTTCGGCCGCCATGCTGAAGGACGCCGGCGCCAGCATGATCCTGCTGGGCCACAGCGAACGCCGCCACGGCCACCTGGAACCGTGCGCCCTGGTCGCGCGCAAGGCGGTGGCCGCGCTGAAAGCCGGTCTGGAACCCATCATCTGCATCGGTGAGACGCTGGACCAGCGCCAGCAGGGCCTGACCAACCAGGTCCTGACGCGGCAACTGACCGACAGCCTGCCCGACGACCTCAACGGCGCACGGTTTCACGTTTCCTACGAACCCGTCTGGGCCATCGGAACCGGGATGATCGCGACCGACGCTCAAATCCTTGAAGCCTTTGCCTTAATTCGCGACTTCCTCAACCGCCGCTTCAGGATCCAGCACCAGCCCCAGCTGCTCTACGGCGGCTCCG
>CAKZJB010000150.1 GCA_936940865.1 uncultured Asticcacaulis sp.
CGCGACCGTGAAGTTCATGGAAACCACTATATCAGGCTGCACGCTGATCGAAATCCAACCAATCGGCGACAACAGGGGTTATTTTGCACGGACCTTCTGTGCCGAAGAATTCGAGCGCCAGGGTCTTAATCCAGTCTCAGCCCAGTGCAGTATTTCCTACAGTGCGACTAGAGGAACGACACGAGGGCTACATTTCCAACGCGGCGCGGCGATGGAGGACAAGCTTGTACGCTGCCTGAAGGGAAAAATATTTGATGTGATGGTGGATCTACGGCTTGGATCTCCATCGTTTGGAAAATGGTTTGGACAGATTTTATCCGAAGATAACAACCTTCAGCTACATTCAGTCAAAGGGTTTGCTCATGGCTTTCAGACCTTAACGGATGATTGTATCGTAAGCTACCACATAGCACAGAATTATGATCCTGAATTGAGTGCAGGTGTACTGTGGAATGATCCCGAAATAGGTATTTCGTGGCCTCTAGATCCAACTGAGCAATCGGCGCGTGATATACACTTTCCAAAGCTTCGCGAATTCAAATTCGACGTTGAGTAACACCGGAGAACGGACAGATGAAGCGTCTTTTGGTAACCGGTGCGACTGGGTTTATCGGACGACATTGTGTCGAGCTAGCTGTTAAACGAGGCTATGAGGTATGGGCCGTACGCTCAGGTACCACGAAATCGAGCGAATTTCCCGGCTCAGACGAGGTGAACTGGAGAACGCTGGATCTGCTAGATCCGAATGCCCTTCCTGCAATAATTGCTGAATCAAAGGCTACCCACGTGCTTCATTCTGCGTGGGTAACAGACCATGGATCATACTGGACGTCTCCAATGAATTTGGACTGGTTGGCATTTGGAGCGCGTTTTTTTCGACTATTCGCAGAGAGCGGCGGAAAGAGATTTGTTTCTGTTGGAACTTGCGCGGAATATGATTGGTCACATGGTTATATGGTTGAAGATATTACGCCGGAAACCGCGCAGACGTTTTATGGGAAGATTAAACTAGCACATCATAGTACCCTGATGGCTACGTCGAAGCAATTTGGTTTCAGCGCTGCTACAGGGCGAATATTTTTTGCTTACGGTCCCTTCGAAAATGCGGCCCGACTGATACCTTATATTTGTCGATCACTTGCATCAGATCAAGAAGCAAAATTAGGTAACGCGCAGCTTTATCGTGATTTTATGTATGTTAGCGATGTTGCTAATGGGCTGATGGCGTTGATAGAAAATGACAAATCAGGTCCATTCAACGTTTCTTCTGGTCAGCCTACACGTTTATTGGATATAGCGCTTACGCTTGGGCGTATCGCACATAAGCCACATCTCATGAAAATAGAGAATAGCGTGGAATCCGATGAACAAGCTCGCATGATCGTTGGTTCTAATAAATCATTGCGTTTACTTGGTTGGAAGGAAGAAGTTGGCATAGAAGTAGGTTTAGAAAAAGCATACAGATGGTGGTTTGATAACAGAAAAAAAATTTAATATCTATTTGATGCGCAGATTACATCCTTATAAATTTCCGACCAGTGTTATGAAATACACAACCGTGAAGGCCTCCTGATGAAATTAGATAACATCAAAATTTTCGCACAACGCAACGGGATGGACGCCTTCTTGGCTTCAGTCAACGAAGGGATACAAAGCATTGATGCTGTTAGATTTGACGAAGTCAGTTATAAGCTCGAAAATCCGGATGTTGCTGCAGCGATAGAAAATGGTGACCTCCCAGATGGCTATACACATTGGGTGACGGATGGTCACAAGGAAGCTAGAGCGGGATCCGGACTTTCAATACACCGCGATCGCAAGCGCCGAAAGGGGCCTCTTCCGGATAATCCGCACATTGTACTATACTCTCCTATTTCCGCACTTAGCGGGTTGGGGGCGGCGGGAAGAGGCTATGCTAAAGCTCTACAGTACACAAAAGCGACTGTAGAGGTTATAGACTCGACTGCAGTTGTCTATCCGCATCGGAAGTTCCCAAAAATTCCCGATCCAATTGATAAGCCCGATATAGTCATAATTCATCATAATGCAGACGCATTAAATAGCTTTTTTAATAAGGTAGATCGCTCACTATTAGATGAGACCTACGTCATAGGAATTTGGGTATGGGAGCTCGCTGCATTCCGTCCAGAGTGGATTGAACATTTTGCCGCTGTCGATGAGATTTGGGCGCCGAGCGATTTTGCAGCAGAAGCGATACGCCTTCTAGCTCCTTCGAAGGTTCCCGTTAAAACTGTGCCTCATGTGGTTGAGGTTGAACTACCAACTATGAACTTCAGTCGTGCTCACTTTGGTATTCCTGAAGACACTTTAGTCTTTCTAGCATCATTCGATATCAGTAGTGGGCTTCGCAGAAAAAATCCCCATGCCGTAGTCGATGCATTTCAAAGAGCTTTTTCTAATGAATCTAACGTCGCCCTTGTCCTAAAATATCATTCGGGGGATCCGGGAGGCGATGAAATTCGTAAACTTAGAAAAGTTGCAGACTGCGGTAACATCATCGTTATAGACTCTCTTTTGTCCTCCGAAGAAAATCTATCGTTAAAGATTGCCTGCGACGCCTTTATCTCCTGCCATCGTTCTGAAGGGTTTGGCCTCAACATTGCTGAAATGATTTGTCTTGGTAAACCCGTCGTGGCAACGAGTTATTCGGGCAATATGCAATTTTGTGACGAACAAAATTCGTATCTCGTAGACTTTGATCTTGTGGAAGTAACGGATGGTGGACCTTATCCAACAGGCTATGTATGGGCTGAGCCAAAAATTGAAAGTATCACACAGGAGTTACTAAAAGTTAAATGTGATTTGGAGAGACGTTCTAGAGACAGGAGTGTTGGCGTATCGAATCTGTCGAAAGAGTTTTTGCCCGAGAGTGTAGGCACTTTAATTGATAAAAATATAGGAGAAATTATTGATGCAACAAGAGATGCTGATTTTATAAAAAATAATATCATAGATTTTGATTTTGTGTGGAGACATCCATTTTCGCTAGGTAGTGACGAAGGTTGCGTTAGTGGCGAAATATTGGAATGGCCCAGAATAAGTGTCATTGTACCTGTATATAACGTTCGGGTGGACGTGCTAAGTGCGTGTGTTGCGTCAGTTATGGCGCAGACATATCCTAATTGGGAATTGTGCATTTGTGATGATGCTTCAACATTGAGGGAGACTATTGAATTTATCAATGGTCTTCGTGGGCTGGATCAGCGGATTAAAATTAAGGTCCTTCGGAAAAATCTGGGAATTGCTGGCTGCAGCAATGCAGCAGTTGAGTTTGCATCTGGTGAATTTATATCATTTTTGGATAACGATGATACAATTGAACCTAACGCGTTATTTGAATTTGCTAAAGCGATTAAACAAAATCCGGATAGAAACATATTTTATTGTGATGAAGATAAAATATCAGAGTCTGGTGAATACGTAGATCACTACATGAAGCCTGACTGGTCTCCCGAGCACCTCGAGTCAGCTATGTATGTGCTGCACATGCTTACTGTAAAGAAGTCAAGGTTTTTAGAGCTAGGGGGGTTTCGTGACATATATACAGGTGCGCAAGACTATGATATTGCGTTAAGGTTATCGTTGGCGGGTGAAAGATTTTTCCATATACCAAAGGTACTGTATCATTGGAGAATGATACCCGGCTCGGCATCTGCACAAGTTGATGCGAAACCAAGCGCTCTCTTGAATGCAAAGGCGGCCCTTGATGAATATGCCAAGGCAAAATTTGGGCCATACGCATTCGCTGATGATGGGCTGCTGTACGGTCAGTTTCGCGTTGATCGCGGAAGAAGGGTCGCGCCGCCAGTCACTTTGGCTATTACCACCAATAATGTGTCGAGGTTCGTTGAAGGACGCGGGGTTATCAATCTTGCCGAGAATTTGATTAGATCGATTATCAATAAAACCAATTACCCAAATTATAAGATTATTTTGGCGTCGAACGGTCAGCTTGACTATAGCCTGAAGGAATTATTGGTTACTAATCTTGGGCGCGAGATTGAGTATAACGTTCAAGGGGAGTTTAATTTTGCCCGAAAAGCGAACTTTTTATTCGATGCTGCCGACACGGATGTTGTAGTTTTATTGAACGACGATACCGAGGTGATTTCCGTTGATTGGCTTTGGGCTTTGGTTGATTACATTACGCGGTCAGAAGTGGGTGCTGTTGGTGGTAAACTGTAACCGTTTCGAGCGCCCCACATTCAACACGGATTCCGGATCGCGCATAATGGC